>JAAZKT010000078.1 GCA_012799695.1 Clostridiaceae bacterium | reverse complement strand
TCAGGCGGACTGCACCGATCCTATCGTCCACATTTATCTAAAACAGTCCAAGCTTTGATAGGAGCTTCAGGCGGGCTGCGCCGGTCCTATCGTCCACATATATCTAAAACAGTCCAATCTGTGACAGAAGCCACAGGAGCGAGAGCAAAACCGGTTGGTGAAACAGATAGACGAATAAAGCATGTCTACCCATGAATCGAATGGGACGACCGACAGTATGGAACAACCCTCTCTCGCCCTTCCAAAACGGTTCGCCCGATGCATAGAGCGTTTGACCGATGGCGCTTCCGAGGAGGAAATATCCGAGATACGGGAAGAGCGGCAACTGGTCGAGCGTCTGAACACCCGCGACCGGCGAACCGAGGATGACGAACAAAGGATTTCGCGTCACATTTGGCAGAATCGGAGCGATAACATAGCCGATGGCGACAGCGAATGCGCCGAATCCAATCAAAAAGCCGATCATTTTCGCTTTTTGTCTCTCTACATCCAAAATACCGTTCATAACTGAGCGACCCGGTTTGCGCTCCAGTCGTTCGCTCAACTCCACATCCAAGATACCGTTCATAACTGGGCGACCCGGTTTGCGCTCCGGTCGTTCGCTCAACTCTACATCCAAGATACCGTCCGGTGACGCGCGATACCTACCGATAAAGAGATGCTCGATGAGGACGTAACAAAGTGTCGAAAGGGCGATTACATGGAACACATTGAAGAAAATCACGCCCATCCAATTGGTGATCACTTCGACAATAGCAGTCAGAACTGTCGCAATCACTGCGAAGAGAAGCATCCGGAGACCGCGCTTCAAATTATTCCCTGAAAATCTCGTACTAATCCCGGAAACGAGAAGAAACAGCGCGAGAACGATAGGACGACCAATCCGATAAAACCAATAAGAGTCCTGAAACGCAAAGGCATCGATACCGAAGATGTAGCGGACATCGTACATCGCGTGGTGCCACACCATCAAAAGCAAAGCTAAACCGCGAAGAAAATCAATCTCCGGGATACGTTCCCTCTTTTTCTTTGCATGTTCTTTCTCCATCCTGTCCTCCACTCGATCAAGAGCTTATGCGGGTGAGGAATATAAAAGGCGGTCGTGAGAAGTCAGCATCTGCGACTTCTTCACGACCACCACAACTAACGAATGTCGATTAGCTTTCGCGCGGGTAACGAAGCGCTGACTGAGCGGCAGCAAGACGCGCGATCGGAACGCGGAACGGCGAGCATGAGACGTAGTCCAGCCCGAGGATCTGACAGAATTCAACGGAATACGGATCGCCTCCGTGTTCTCCGCAGATACCGAGTTCGAGCTCGGGTTTCGCCTTGCGACCGAGATCGACAGCGATTCTCATCAGCTTACCGACTCCGAGACGGTCGAGGTGTGCCGTCGGATCGGTATCGAAGATGCCTTTCTGATAGTACGCCTCAAGGATCTTGCCGGCGTCATCGCGTGACAATCCGTACGCCATCTGTGTCAAGTCGTTCGTACCGAAACTGAAGAAATCAGCTTCCATGGCGACATCGTCCGCCAAGAGACATGCGCGCGGGATTTCGATCATCGTTCCGACCAAATACTTGAGTGATTGGCCCGACTCGGCGATGAGACGGTCTGCAGTTTCCCTGATCACGCGATTCAAGAACTCGAGCTCTTTGACTTCGCTGATCAACGGTACCATGATCTCCGGTATCACGACATACCCTTCGGCAGTGGCCTGCAAAGCGGCTTTGATGATCGCTTCAGTCTGCATATCGGCAATCTCGGGATAGCTGACGGCGAGTCGACATCCGCGGTGACCGAGCATCGGATTGATCTCGCTCAGCTCCGTCACGATGTCGTTGAGACGCTCGTATGTAATGCCAAGCTCCTCGGCAAGCTCTTTGATTTCCTCTTCCGTCGTCGGCAGGAACTCGTGCAACGGCGGGTCAAGCAAGCGGATGATAACCGGCAAGCCGTCCATCACGCGGAACAGACCGTAGAAATCATTCTGTTGCATCGGCAGAATTTTTGCCAATGCTTCTCTTCTCGCTTCTTCGTTGCGTGCGACGATCATTTGACGGAACAGGAAAACGCGGTCGGCTTCAAAGAACATATGCTCCGTTCTCGTCAATCCGATCCCTACGGCGCCGAGGTCGCGAGCGACTTGCGCGTCGTGCGGCGTGTCGGCGTTCGTGCGAACTTTCATATCGCTGATCTCGTCCGCCCACTCCATAATCACTTGGAAGTTGCCTGACACTTCGGCATCGCGTGTCTCGATCTGTCCCTCGTAGACGATGCCCGTCGAGCCGTCAAGCGAGATAAATGAATCGGGACCGTAAACAGTGTCGCCGATCGTCAGTGTCTGCATTCTCTCGTTGATGATGGCCTCAGAACACCCGGCAACACAGCACTTACCCATGCCACGCGCCACGACGGCAGCGTGAGATGTCATGCCGCCTCTCGATGTCAAGATGCCCTCGGCGGCGTTCATGCCCTGAATGTCCTCCGGAGACGTCTCCTCACGGACGAGAATCACGCGACGTTTTTCCTCTTTAGCCTTGGCCGCCTGTGCCGCCGTAAAGGCGAGTTGCCCGTAAGCTGCTCCGGGAGAAGCCGGCAACCCCTTCGCGATCCGCTTGCCCTTAGCGAGCGCGTCGGGGTCGAACGCGGGGTGCAACAGAGCGTCGAGTTGTTTCGGATCGATGCTAAGCAACGCCTCTTCACGAGAAATCATGCCCTCGGTCACCATATCGACAGCGATTTGCAGAGCGGCTGTCGCTGTGCGCTTACCGCTCCTCGTCTGAAGAATGAAGAGCTTGCCGTTTTCGATCGTAAACTCGAGATCCTGCATATCTCCGTAGTGCTCTTCGAGCTGCTCCGCAATGTCGACAAATTGCTTAAAGACCTCAGGCATCTGCTCTTCCAAATGGTCGATCGTCAGCGGAGTGCGAACGCCGGCAACAACGTCCTCTCCCTGTGCATTCATGAGGTATTCGCCATAAAGCTCATTCTCACCGGTGGAGGGGTTTCGCGTAAAGGCAACACCCGTACCCGATGTCTCGCCCATGTTGCCGTAGACCATCTCTTGGACGTTAACAGCCGTTCCCCAGTGCGAGGGAATATTGTGCATCTGACGATAATAGACGGCGCGATCCGTATTCCACGAACGGAACACGGCCTCGACAGCGAGGATGAGCTGTTTTTTCACATCTTGCGGAAACGGCTCGCCCTGCTCGCGTTCGAAAATCGCCTTGAACTCTACCAAAACCTTCTCCAAATCGGCAACGGACAAGTCGAGATCCTGTGTCACACAGGCCTCGGCTTTGATGCGATCGAACGCATCCTCAAAGTGCGAACGTGAAATGTTCAGCACGACGTCGGAAAACATCATGATGAAACGGCGATAGCTGTCGAGAACGAAACGACGGTTGTCAGTCAACTTCGTCAACCCATCCGCCACGACGTCGTTCAGACCCAGATTGAGGACGGTATCCATCATGCCTGGCATTGAGGCGCGCGCACCTGAACGGACGGACAGGAGCAACGGTTTATCGGGATTTCCGAATTCTTTTCCCGTCGCATTTTCGAGTTTTACGAGCGATTCAAAAATCTCTTCTTCAATTTCCGGCGCAATTTTCTGTTCGTCGCCGTAATAGCGATTACAAGCTTCAGTCGTGACCGTAAAACCGTCGGGCACCGGCAGTCCCATTCCCACCATCTCGGCGAGGTTGGCGCCTTTGCCGCCCAACAAGTTACGCATCGATGTGTTTCCCTCAGAAAACATGTAGACGTATTTCGTCATCTTTATTCCTCCATTTTTCGGTTTTAGACTTGAAAAGCACCGATATTAAAAAATCGGTGACATGTTCCGTTTTTTATCATTTACGGCAGGTCGAACTTGCCGTTAAAATAACTTACGAGTTGATCGATGGGAACGCGCACTTGCTCCATTGAATCGCGTTCACGAATCGTCACTGCGTGATCTTCAAGCGAATCGAAATCGAATGTCACGCAGTACGGTGTCCCTATCTCATCCTGTCTACGATAACGCCTTCCGATCGACTGGCGGTCGTCAAATTCACAAACGTAATGCTTGACGAGCTCGTGATACACTTTATCCGCATCTTCGCGAAGTTTATTGGAAAGCGGCAACACGGCCACTTGCACGGGCGCAAGAAAAGGCGCGAACCGCAGAACCGTTCGCTTCTCTCCGTCCGGAAGCTCTTCTTCCTCATACGCTTCACAGAGCATGGCAAGCAAGAGACGGTCAACGCCGAGCGACGGTTCGACGACATACGGAACGTATTTTTCGCCTTTTTCAGGATCGAAATAGCTCAAATCCTCTTTCGCGTGCTCCATATGTTGTTTCAGGTCGTAATCAGTTCTGTCGGCGATCCCCCATAATTCGCCCCAACCAAAAGGATACAAATACTCGATATCGGTTGTCGCAAGCGAATAGAAGGAGAGTTCCTCCTGGCTGTGAGCGCGCAGACGAAGCTTATCCGCCGGCAGTCCAAGGTCATTCAGCCATTTAACGCAGAAATCGCACCAGTACTCGAACCATTCGAGATCGGTTCCGGGCTCGCAGAAAAATTCAAGCTCCATCTGCTCGAATTCACGCGTCCTGAAGATAAAGTTTCCCGGCGTAATCTCGTTGCGGAAAGCTTTGCCGATCTGCCCGATACCAAAGGGAATCTTTCTACGCGATGTACGTTGAACATTACGATAGTTAACAAAAATACCCTGTGCCGTCTCAGGGCGCAAGTAGATTTCAGAGAGACTGTCTTCCGTGACGCCCTGGTACGTCTTGAACATCAGATTGAACTTGCGCACGTCAGTAAAGTCATACGCTCCGCATTGAGGACATGGAATTCTATTCTCATGGATGTAACCGTGAAGCGCTTCATTCTCCCATCCGTCAACATTAAGCTTGATACCTTGCGAGACATTCCACTGGTCGATCAGTTGATCGGCGCGCGCACGAGCTCTGCACTGTCTGCAATCGATCATCGGATCGGAAAACCCGGCGACGTGTCCCGATGCGACCCATACTTGCGGGTTCATCAGGATCGCAGCGTCGATCCCGACATTGAGAGGACACGTCTCGATAAAGCGACGCCACCAAGCCGCTTTTAGACGATTCTTCAGTGTTGTGCCATACGGTCCGTAATCCCATGAATTGGCAAGGCCGCCATATATTTCAGATCCTTGGTAAATGAAGCCCCTGTTGTTACACAGCGCGACAATATCCGCAAGGGCGTGTTGTTTTTTTGACATGAAGTTCCTTTCTCGGATTTCAATCGACCGCGATGATCCGTCTATCGATACGATTATTCTTAGGTAAGATCCGATTCATCGGCTATTTCAGGTTCGGCAATATCTTGAAAAAACTCGTCCTCTTCTTCAATCTCCTCATTTGCCGCCTCTTCTTCCTCAGCAGCCCTGCGCTCTTCCTCCTCAAGTTGAGCGATCAACCGCTCAGCGATCAAAGAGGCGTCTTCCGCAGTAATGCCGGCTTGACTGAAGACTTCATCGTCGGAGAAGCGATCAGTTTGGCGCAGGATGCGACTCTGTTCTTCGAGACGTTCTTCTTCTTCTTTTGCACGCGCTTCGCGCTCGGCAGCTTCTCTCGCCGCAATAATCAACGGGTGCTCGGGCACAACGACATCCCACTTACCATACCGGTAGACTACCGTTCCCGTAGCAATCTCTTCACTGGCTAGCGACACGTGGTTCGGTGTTCCCGAATCGACTGTCGGCCTTGCGCCCGCCGTCAGCTGTCTTGCTCTCCTTGCGGTCAGCATCGCGAGCACATATCGGTTCTCAGCCCTCGGCAATAACGATTCAATTGAAGGATATGTCAACATCGATAACTCCTATCCGTTCACCTATTTACATTAGATATTATTAAAAAACGAAACCTAAAAAATTATACTCTGTCCGCCTCACTCTCGTCAACAAAAGACCTTGTCACGAGCCTTTTTTCGGCTCTCATGATCGCCTTGATGTCTTCAACGGCATCTTCCACCGCATCATTGATGACAAGATAGTCAAATGAGTCAATACAGCCCATTTCGCGCTCCGCCGTTTTCAAGCGCTGTTCGATGCGTTCGCGTGATTCCGTTCCGCGGTCGAGCAGGCGTTCACGCAATGCATCCAACGATGGAGGCATCAAAAAGATCAGGACGGCATTGGGGTCGTTTTTCTTGAGTTCAAGAGCGCCTTTTATCGTCAGATCGAGCAGGACATCGATTCCTTTGTCCGTCTTTTCAGTGATAAGCGATTGGAGTGTGCCGTAATACTCATCACAATAGAGATCATACTCAAGCATATCTCCGGCACCGATCAGTGCTCGGAATTTATCTTTGGAGACGAAGTGGTAGGCGACGCCGTCGATCTCACCCTTGCGAGGTTCGCGTGTCGTTACGGAAATCGAGTGGAAAAGACTCGGGTCATCATCGATGAGCGCTCTGATCATGGAGTTCTTGCCGACACCGGACGGTCCGCTCAGCACGACGAGCAGTCCTCTGTTTTTTTCTGTTTTTCGGTTATTCTTCATCACTTTCACTCTCCTTCTTCAGTTCGAGTTGAAGCGATTCAGATTTTATGGCGGAAATAACGACATGGTCACTGTCCATCACCAGTACGGACTGCGTCTTTCGCCCACCCGTCGCATCGATCAACGAAAAACGATCTCGCGCGTCCTGTATCAGCCGCCTCGCCGGGGCGGAATCCGATGTCACAACAGCGATTAAACGCGCCCGTGCAACGAAATTTCCTTGTCCAACCGGTATCATCTCATAAGACATCTCACACCTCACTCCAAATTTTGAACTTGTTCGCGGATTTTTTCGATCAGTGTCTTCATCTCGACAACCGTCTGTGTCAAAACGAGATCTCCCGCCTTAGATCCGATCGTATTGATCTCTCTAAAAATTTCCTGAATGAGAAAATCGAGTCTTCGACCGACGGGCTCCGACGATCGGAGTCCCTCTTCCAAAGCGCTAATATGTGCGGCGAGGCGCGTCACCTCTTCATCGATCGAGGCGCGATCGGCGTATAGCGCCGTTTCCGCAAACAGGCGTTGATCGTCATACCACTCAGGTCTTTTCTCCTCAAGCAATTCCTCGGCCCTTGCCAAGAGCTTCTCGCGGTAAATGGACGGAATCTCTGGTGCGCGCTCCTCGACGAGAACGATATATTCCTTAAACTCGGCGACCTTGTCCAAGAGGTCCTTCGCGATAAAGGCCCCCTCCTCTTCTCGTGCTTCATTGAGCTTTTGAAGAGCGCCTTCGACCGCCTCGACAATCAGCTCCGCGACGAACTCATCATCCTCGTCTTCTTGCCCGGCACAAAGAACGCCGTCGCAACGGGACAACCATCCGATGCGATCAGGCGATGGCATGCCGGTCATGAGCTCAAGTTCCATCAAGGCGTCAAGGTACGAACGGGCAAGTTCCCGATCGACGTTGATTCGCGCACGAGACGTTCCACCCGTTTCATCGATCACCTTAATCTCAACGCGTCCGCGTGACACATAATCTTGCGCTTTGGCACGTACCATCGGTTCGTACACATTGAATGCCGAAGGCATCCGTATCGACAATTCGAGAAAACGATGATTGACGGAACGACACTCCGCCCGGAATGTCCTGTTTTCGGCTGTCGCAACGGCTCTACCAAACCCTGTCATACTTTTCGGCATAGTCACTCCCACTACAGTCACATCGTCGACTGCTCCATTGCAGTCGGCTCATTCATTCGAACTGATCGAACACGCCGTCTTCTCCGATCAATAGCGGACGAAAGTCCAACTGATCCGACGAGGCGATCAGATATTTAACACCATGAATCTCCGGTCCAGCAAGATATAACGGGACAGCGTGATGAATATGTCCGAATACACATACGTCGACCCCCGCTTCCTCCAACTGCACACTCAGAACCGACGCATCGCCCGCCTCCGAAATGGGCGGATAATGCATCAGAGCGACGCTCGGGCGTTCGCACCCTTCATTCTTTCTCAGCCGCCTGAGCTCTGTCAAAGAAAGCTCCAACCGAATGTTCTCGCGATTCAAAATCTTTTCGTCTTCATTCGAAAAGTCCTTATCCTGAGGCAAGACCCATCCCCGCGCACCGCACACATGGAAACCGGCGACAGAAAGCGCATTGTTTCGCAAAAAACGTAACGACTGAAAGCCCTTCTCGCGACAGAATTGCTCCATCTTTCTAACTGTTGTCCACCAGTAATCGTGATTGCCGCGCAAAAGGATCTTCTCTCCCGGCAATGTATTCAGCAAGCCTAAATCGGACTCCGCCTCCTCGAGCGAGTTACCCCACGAGATATCGCCGCCGATAAGTACAGTGTCCTCGTCCGAGATGTCGCGATGCCAGTGCGCGATAATGCGCTCGACATGATCTGCCCATCGGCTCCCGAACACGTCCATCGGTTTGTCGACGGATAAAGCGAAATGGAGATCGGAAATGGCAAATAACTTCATGTCGTGTCTTCTATTCGTTTCGACTGTTTTTGTTCTCACTCTTTAAAATGATTGTACACCGCTTCCGCCACCGTATACGGTATACCTGTGACGCTTTTTAACTCATCGAGACTAGCTTCGCTTATTTTTTTGCTCGTGCCGAAATGCTCCAACAACCTTTTCCTCCGGGCGGGACCGACTCCCGGTATAGTTTCAAGCGCATACCGCATAGCCTGTTTCTTGCGAACTCTCCGATTATGGCGCAACGCAAAACGATGTGCCTCGTCCTGAATCGATGTCAATAAATGAAGTAGTCCGAGTCTCATCGCACGTAAGTCCTCCGACTCACGCAGCGAATCGTCCTCTTTATCGCCTTGCTCGTCATCGGCAAGAAAATCACGGAGTGAACCTGCCGTCGTCAATTCTACAACTTTACCGGACGGCAGGACGAGCCCGCGCGTGCGATGGCGGTCATCTTTCACCATACCGGCGACCGGCAGTCCATGCCGCTCAGCGAGCGGGAGCGCCGCGGAGACATGGCCGACTCCACCATCGACAAGGATGAGATCGGGGCGATTTCCGAAAGACTCCTCGTTCAAGCGAGCAAGGCGGCGACCGATGATTTCGGCGAGCGCTCTATAGTCATCGATCCCCTCGAATCCTTTAATCGAAAAATGCCTGTAAGAGGCTCTCTCCGGTTTGCCCTGCCGGAAGACGACCATCGATCCTGACCGCGCGCCTTTCCCGTGGTGCGAAATATCGTATGCCTCGATACGAAAAGGAAATCGTTCAATACCTGCAAATCGACCGAGCAACGCCAGTGTCCGCTCGAGCATTTGCGGGTCGGAACCTCGCGACAATGACCGTCTCACAAGTGCCCGATCGGCATTCATCATCGCCAGTTCAAGTAGAGCTTTCTTCGATCCGCGCTGCGGGCGACGAATTGTGACGGCGCGACCTCGTTTTTCACGTAAGAAACGAGTCACCAATTCCAACTCATCCGGGAAAGCCGATACAAGAATCTCGGGCGGAACTTGGGATGCGGTACGATAATGCTCCCGTAAAAAAGTCGAAAGGTACGTGCCATCCGCACCGCCGCAATCCTCGGCAAACGTGTGGACACATCCTGTCACGCGCCCGTCTCTGACCTCAAGTTTCGCAATAGCGATTTCATAACCGTTGCGGTGAATCGCCAAGACGTCTCGATCACCGCCTGAAACATCGACGACGCGCTGTTGTTCACGCAAACGGGTGAGTGCCTGCCATTTCCCGCGCAGAACGGTCGCTTCCTCAAAATCGAGTCTGTCGGATGCCGCTAGCATATCGCGGTGCAATCTTCGGATCAAATCGTCTGTCCGCCCTTCGAGGAAGAGACAGACTTCGTCGACCATCTGCCGATAATCTTCTTTTGAAATCTTTCCGGCACAGGGTGCGAGACACCGCCCGATATGAGCATTGAGACACGGTCGTCTCTTTCCCATTTCGCGTGGCAGGTCGAGCTTGCAATGACGGAGAGGAAAGATCGATCCCAGTACCTGTAACGCACGATTAATATCGCCGCTCAACCATGGACCGAAGTAGCGTGCTCCCTCCTCGATGTCGTCACCGACGCGAAACGCTCTCATTACGCGGGGATAATCTTCTTGCAATGTAACATGAATGTAGGGGTATTCCTTGTCGTCACGCATGAGAATGTTGTAACGCGGGCGGTGTTTTTTGATCAGGTTCGCTTCCAAGATGAACGCCTCTAACTCATTGTCACAGATAATGGTGTCGTAAGAGGCAATGCGTGAAATCATGGAAGCGATGCGCTCGTCGACATCGGGATTCGGAGCGAAATAAGTGGCGAGACGTTGCCTTAACGAGTTCGCTTTTCCCACGTATAAAACAGAACCCGATTTGTCACGCATGAGGTAGACACCGGGTTCATCTGGCACCAACTCGAGTTGAGCGTCAAATATGTTATTGTTCGTTGGAAGTGTCGTCATCTGAAAGATGACCCCCTCTTGACGGCGTATACGTCACCGCCGTTCTTTATCCATCGGCCATTACGTACAGGGAAAGCCTTTCGAGTGCTTCTTCCTTGTCATCGCCTTCAGCGGATATGGTGAGATAATCACCCTGTTCGATTCCTAGAGATAGAACGCCGAGCAGGCTCTTCGCATTTGCGCGACGACCATCTTTTTCAATAAAAATGCTTGAATCAAAATGAGACGATATTTGGATAATCATCGCGATCGCCTTCATTAATGTCTCCTCTTTACAATGAAAGACGACACCTTTTTTTGACATGGCGTTCCTCCGTTCCGGACATCCCGACAGGCAGGCAAGTGATTGTGAAATTCAGTATAAAAATGTCACCAATAGGCTGTCAATCAGAGATTGAACAGCTTAACACCATATTTTCGCCTAATTTCTTGTCGTTCCAACCATGAAATCAGTCATTTTGCCAAGCTGACCGCGATTTTGATTGATAGAAAGTAAAAATTCATGACGAAACTTGTAAAACGAAGGAGTAGAACGATCCGCCGTTACGGATCGCCGTTGGTCGTATCACCTCGCATCAAGATCGCCGCTTCGCCCGTGTCTATATAGTAACCTCGCCTTTTGCCGACCTCGTGAAAACCGATGCTTTTGTATAGAGAAAGGGCGGGCGTATTGTGTTCACGAACCTCCAGAATCCAAGACGTCTTTCCGTGGACCAAGGCCGTTCGCCTCACGGTCTCCATCAACACGCGCCCCAGACCTAGGCGGCGGTATTGAGGGTGAACGCCGATCGACATGATCTCGCACTCGTCACCAACCCACCGAGCGATGACAAAACCGACCGGTCCGCCAAGCGTCAACCCCACACGATTCGACGGAAAAAGAATGAACACTCCCGGTACACACCCGATGAACCCGGCGATGGCGTCCCTACCCCACGGGACGGATTTCGCGATATCGTCGAGCGCTACGAGATCATTAAGATCTCCCGTCACAGCCTCTCTGACGATCCAAGACGACCCGTCTTGCGCGAAGTAATGATAGGCATCGCGCCTCTCTTCCCTCTCCGTCATTGAATCATCTCTTTTCATTCTGTTATCCCGGTGAAAGCGTACATGAATGGGGAAGAAGTCGTCATGTTTTCTCACTAATTCCTGAGCGTTCCGCCGAAGAGAGAAGGCCATAGTGCGCATCGAGCAGAAACGGATCGGTTTCCGTCTTATCGTCTTCAAGCAACTCGATCGCTATCTGCGCGACGACAGAAGCGCGTACCACTCGTTGGTGTAGAGGCACAAAGACGACATCGAACGGCAGGATGAGATTGTCGCGTTCGATCGCCTCCCGAAAAATATCGATGCCGTCACCCGTCATCGTCACAATCTCGCCGGGAGCAATTTTCCTATTAATCGCTTCAACCCAGAGTGCGATCGACTGAGGCTCTCCCCCAAGCGTTTGTTCGTTCCCGCGGAATAATCCGCCAAAGACACGGCCGCCACGCGCGTCGAACATCGCGAAGACGGGACGATCGTCACATACGGTCGAGCGCGCCAAGGCGTGCAACGATGAGACGCCAACGGCTTTCGCGCCGACCGCATAGGCCATCGACTTCACGGAAGAAAGGCCTATCCGTATCCCGGTAAAGGAACCGGGTCCCGTCGTCACGGCGAAGAGATCGACATCTTTTACTCTGAAATCGGCTTGTCCGAGCACGTATTCGATGGAAGGTTGAAGCGTCACGCCGTGCCTATACCCTGTCGACAGTAACAACTCAGCAACGGGAGTATCACCCCTTAGAACGGCAACGGCTAGGGTCTTGCCCGTTGTATCGATACCAAGCGTAATCATCGTTTCCGCCTTTCTCCACCGTCCAGAAGTCGGCGAAACTTTTCACCGACACACTCTCTCCCTTCCGGGAAAAGAAAACGCAGGACTCGCTCATCATCGTCACTCCCGAATGTGATGGCAAGCTCAATCACATCGTCGGGCAACGCCCCGCGTACGCGATCACCCCACTCGATGAGTGTAATACCATCCTGATAAGATATTTCATCAAATCCGTGGCGAACAAAATCTTCCGCGCCGTCCAGGCGATATACGTCGAAGTGGTTGAGCGGCAACCGATTCTCTTCGGCAGGCTCATGGACATGAAGCAGAGTGAACGTCGGACTCGAGACGTGTCCTTTGACACGTAACGCCTCCGCGACGCCGCCGACAAAACAAGTCTTGCCTGCCCCGAGGCTGCCGGTCATCAGCACGACATCGCGCGCGCGTAAAACGGACGCGAACAGCTTACCGATCTCTCGCGTCTCATCCGGGGATTGTGTCATGACAGAAAAATCCAACAACGTAACACCGCTTTCATCAGTAAATTTACATCACGGTCTTCCACAGCTGAAAAGTGGCAGAGTCAAATCTGCCACTTTCGCGAATACGTGAAAAGATTTGTCCCGTCGCATTAACGCTTGGAGAATTGAGAAGCTTTTCTCGCTTTTTTGAGTCCCGGCTTTTTACGCTCTTTAATGCGCGCGTCTCTCGTCAGGAATCCGTGCTTTCTCATCGTCTTCTTGTACTGTTCGCTATCCGCGTCGACGAGGGCGCGAGCGATCCCGTGACGAATGGCGCCCGCCTGCCCGGCAATACCTCCGCCGCGCACATTGACGACGATGTCATAGCGATCGGAAACATTTGCGGCAACGATGGGCTGACGCACGATCATGCGAAGAGTCTCCAAAGGGAAATACTCATCGAACGGTTTTTTGTTGACTGTAATCCTACCGGAACCGGGGTACAGCCTGACTCGCGCCACGGCTTCCTTCCTGCGTCCAGTTCCATAAAAAAATCCTTGCTGATTAGCCATATTTCTTCTCCCCCGTCACTATAACTCGATCTTTTCCGGCTTTTGCGCCTCGTGCTTGTGGTTCGGTCCGGCATAAACTTTGAGTTTGCGGAACATCGCGCGCCCGAGTGAATTCTTCGGCAGCATGCCGCGAACGGCCTTCTCCAGAACGCGTTCGGGATGTTTCGCCATCATGCGTTCGTAAGGAACCTCGCGCAAACCGCTCGGATAACCGGTATGGCGGCGGTACAGCTTCTGCTGCTCTTTCCTGCCGGTGAGAACAACCTTGTCGGCATTCACGACGACGACAAAGTCGCCCATGTCCATATGAGGGGTGTACTCCGGTTTATTCTTTCCGCGTAAGATGGTCGCGATCTCCGTCGCCAAACGTCCAAGGACTTTCCCTTCGGCGTCGACGAGATACCAACGGCGATCCACCTCGCTTGCTTTCGGCATATACGTTTTCATCGTTTATCTCTTCCTCCAACTATTGCGCACGACAAAAGTCAGCGCGACACGGTGACCATCTTATCAGGATGTCTCGTCCGTGTCAATACATTTTTAAAATAACTTTGCAGATCGACTGAATTCGGCTTTTTTATACGTTTTTCGCTCTTTTTCAATATCGCAGGACACACAATTGATTCGTTTCAATCAGGCATGGTACGCCAGTGCC
>JAAZKT010000077.1 GCA_012799695.1 Clostridiaceae bacterium | reverse complement strand
TGATGAATTTACAGAAGATCCTGAGAGATCTTTTCATCTTCTTTTTTTCCACGCGATTTTTCGCAAAAAGACGGCTGATATTGGTTGCAACGGTGGGATAAAATTCTGACAGCTGATTCGTTCAGTGACCCCTAGATAATCGTTCTATGCTCTGCTATGCGGTCGTTCTTTTCTTTCGCAGAAGATCGATTTCCCGTGCATAGCCGTCGAGCTCGTTTGGTGTCTCGAGGTTGAACGGCAGCGCTCTGAGTTTCGGATGATTGACAATCCGGACAATGGCATCAAGACCGAGCGTGCCCTCACCGAGTTTGGCATGGCGATCTTTGCCGCTTGCGAACGGGTTCATGCTGTCATTGAGGTGGAACGCCTTGACGCGGTCAAGACCGACGAGACGATCGAATTCTTCCAACACGCCGTCAAGATCATTGACGACATCGTAGCCGGCGTCGTGCATATGGCAACTGTCCATGCAGACGCCGATCTTGTCTTTCAAGGTCACACCGTCAATGATGCGCGCAAGCTCCTCGAAGGAGCGTCCGATTTCACTTCCCTTTCCTGCCATCGTCTCAAGCAGAATCAGTGTCTTGATCTCCTCTGTGAGCACGGCGTTGAGCGCGTCGATGATAATCTCGATCCCAAGATCGACGCCTTGTCCCACATGACTGCCGGGATGGAAGTTGTACACGACGTTGTCGACATGCTGCAATCGCTCCAGATCGTCTCGCATCGTATTTCTGGCGAACTCGCGTACATCCGGTTTTGCCGAACAGAGATTCATCGTGTAAGGCGCATGCGCCACAATCGTTCCGAAGGCATGATCCGTTGCGTACGCATTAAAAAAGGCGATATCGTCGAGGTCGAGCGTTCGCGCGGCACCGCCGCGAGGATTGCGCGTGAAATATTGAAACGTGTTAGCGTTGATGGAAACAGCCGTCTCACCCATCGCAAGATAACCGCCGCTTGAAGATAGGTGGCACCCTAAATAAAACATATAGAGATTCCTTTTCTAAATTGATTCGATTCTAGTCTATCTGAATGATAATATCGCCGGGACGCAACATGCCGAGGTAGTCACGTGCGATACGCTCGATATAATCGCGAGTATTGATGATTTCATTTAAGCTGCGCAAGTCTTCATATTTCTCGAACAACTGATTGCGTTCGCGTTCCAACTGTCGACGCTCCGCCTGCAAACGGTCGAACTCCCGTTTTTGCGAAATGAATGAGGAAATACAAAATGCCAAGACAATAACCGTCACAACACCCGCGAACAAGCGCAAAAAGAAAGTCTGCGTTGCAGCTCTCCGATTGAAACGCTTTTTATCAACGTAACTTGTACGCATAATGTGCACCTGTCGACCTGACATCCTGTTGATGTACAGTCATACTAATCTAGTTTGTTCGGTTTTGCAACTCCTTCGCTTTCGAGCACTTCGTAGAGCGATTCAGCCTCCTCTTTTCGCACGTGCTCACGCACGTCAAGGATTTTTACCTTAACTCGGCTTTTTCCGTATCCGATATCAAGCACGTCGCCAACTTTTACCGTCGTACCCGGCTTCCCCGGGCGACCGTTCACTTCGACTCGCCCCGCTGAGCACATGTCGTTCGCAACCGTTCTTCTCTTTACAATTCGGGAAACTTTCAGAAATTTATCTAGTCGCATGGTTTTTTTCTCTCATTTTCCTTCACTTTGTTCCACAGCTGGTCCATCTCATCAAGCGACATCTCTTCAAGAGTCTGATTATTTTCTCGTGCCAATTCGTCCATCATGACAAAACGTCGAATAAATTTCTCCGATGTCGCGTTCAGCGCAGACTCGGGGTCGATCTCAAGCATACGGAGCACATTCACCACCGCGAAGAGGAGATCACCCCCTTCGTTGAAAATGCGCTCCCGCTCAAAGGTTTTGGATGAATCCCCCTCCGAACCGACACCGAAGGAGTCATCGCGCATCGCCTTGTTCACCTCATTGAACAGCTCGTTCGTCTCCTCTGCTATTTTCTCGCGAGCACCATCGATCGTCGGCCAATCGAAGCCTAAACGCGCGGCACGCTTCTGCAGTTTGAACGAACGCATGAGCGCCGGAAAGGAAATCGGCACATCCTGCAATTCCTGAACGATGCTGTCGTGACCCTTTTCCTCCCTCTTGTTCTTCTCCCACGTATCGAGAACGTCGTGAGGCGTCGTCGCCTCATCATCGCCGAATAGATGCGAATGGCGCGAGATCAACTTGTGACAGATACCCGATACGACATCCGCAAAGGTGAAATTCCCTGCCTCTTTCGCGATCTGCGCGTGAAAGACGACCTGCATCATCACGTCACCGAGCTCCTCGCAAAGCTTGTCGGCATCCTTTTGTCGTATCGCATCGACGGCTTCATACGCTTCCTCAATAAAATTACCTTTGATACTCTCGTGTGTTTGAATACGATCCCATGGACACCCCTCGTCGCTACGCAAAAAAGCCATGATCGCGAGAAGCTCATCCACGGTATAGCGTTCTTTTAGCGAAAAAGCGTCAGATGAAGAGCGCTCGTATCCGCACTTTTCAAGATCGTGACAATCGTCTGCATAGATGCGGTCATGCTTCAGGTAATGCTCGAACGCATTAAGAAAAATAGCTCGATCTTTATCAAAAGTCAGAAGTCGAACAGCATCGACGGCGCGCATCCAATGTACGGCGCAGACTTCACCTTCCTGTGGACGAACGGTACCCCCAAAACGATTCCCAATAAAAAAGGCGACTGTCTTGCTGACGCCATTGCGAGGCGAGTATGTCGATTCGCCGCGGAAGTTCGACGCGATCTCAATCTCGACGCCCGTCTCTTCTCGTACTTCGCGGATCGCCGTCTCATGCTCGCTTTCTCCTTTTTCCATATGGCCTTTCGGAAAAGACCAGTGACCTGCCCTATGTTGGATCATAAGGACGTGAAGCGCGCCTTCCATTTCCTCAAAAACGATCGCCCCGCAGGAACGTTCATGAGTTCTCGCCTGCTGGAAGACTACTGATTTGTCACTACGCGCGCACTTTTCATCGGACGCCATCCCTTTAGGACGCCCGCCCTTATCCCAATGCGCTCTCATAAAAATACTTTTCATCGCAATGAGTTCACTCCCGTCGCTTTCTGATGACATGATAGCATCGATTTACTCTCGGACCTTTTCAATCGCAATATTTCTCGTTAAAATTGAGATCGTGTAACCGATCCGAAACTCAACATAAACAAAGACAACGGAACGAGCGATTACATCGCATATTGAAATAGAGATGACTTAGATATGGCATACAACAATAAAGATAAAAAACCGCTTCTCATCCTCACGACCGATCTCACCAATCCATGGAACAATTTAGCGCTTGAAGAATATCTCATGGGTCTTTGCGAAAGTGATCTGACAGAGGATGGCGAGCGTCTCTACGGTGCCGTTCTCTTTTTGTGGCAGAATCGGCACACCGTCGTCATCGGTCGCAATCAAAACGCGTGGGCGGAGTGCAAAACGGGGCTGCTTGAGGACGAGGGCGGATTTCTCGCGCGGCGCGGCACCGGCGGCGGAGCCGTTTACCACGATCTCGGGAATTTGAACTTTTCTATCATTCTCCCGCGCGCGAAATTCGATCTCGGCGAAAGCTTCAGGGTCATTCTCGACGCCGTTCAGTCGCTGGGACTCGATGCGGTTCGCTCGGGTAGAAACGATATCCTGCTCGACGGAAGGAAATTTTCCGGCAACGCGTTCCGGTACATGAGGGGCGTCGGCCTCCATCATGGTACGCTGATGGTCGACACCGACGTCGATCCGATGATGCGATACCTCACCGTAGCTGACTCAAAGTTGAAGTCGCGCGCTATCAAGTCCGTGAAGTCGCGCGTGATCAATCTTCGAGAAGCCAAACACGGTTTGACGATTGCCGAACTGATGGATGCCGTCGGAAACTCTTTCGTGGAGCAATACGGTCAAGGACGTGCCGTTATCAAAAAAACCGTCGACAAATTCCACGGAGATGAAAAATTGGCTGAGTTGGAAGCCCTTTATGCGTCTTGGGAATGGAGATACGGACGAGCGATCGATTTTGACGCACAAGTCGAGTCAGATCGCTTCACATGGGGACAGGCAGATATTCGCTTTAAGGTGGCTCAGGGAATCATCGCCGATACCGTTATTTTCAGCGATGCGCTCGACAGCGATTTTATCGACTGTATCGCACAATCGCTCATCGGCGTTCCCTTCACGTCCCGTGACATGGCTGAGCGCGTCAAATCTCTCGGAAGTGCGAAAGACACGGTCGGAGACATCTCGCAGACTGTCATCGCGCACGATATTGCACGAACCTTGCTGGATGAAGCGTTCTAATTCTCTCGTCTTACAGAGTTGATTCGGTCAGAACTTTCTTCTCGTATAGCCGAATCACGGGAATCGACAACGGAATCGCCAAAAGTCCATAGACGATGCCGCCGGGGATATCGAGCACAACGTGCTGTTTCGTCGTGACGGTCGAGATGGCGATGAAGCCGAAATAGATCGTCACTAGAAGTTTCACCCACAGTTTCGCCTCGCGGAAAAACCAGATCATGACCATGGTGATGACGCAGTTAATCACATGGATGGAAGGAAAACCGCAGTAGTGGTTATCGACGCGATAGACGATAGCAAGCATCTTTGAAAAGATATCGGTCCCCGCAAAAACTTCTTCGTAAGGGCGTGGGATCATTGTCTGGAAAAACGGAAAGGTCACATTGGCCATCAACTGACCGATGCCCAACGTGATTAAGTAACGCCGCATCAGGTGGCGATCGTACAAGAAGTAAACGACGGCAAGCGCAATAATCAGCGGCGCCCACGACATATAGATGACAATCGTCCAAGGCATGAGCGGGATGACCTGATCGAAAGGAATCGATAGATCACGCACCGTTCCAAAAGGACGATTCATAAGCTCCATCACCCACATAGAGGCAAAAAAGACGGCAATCAACACGGCATCTCGCCAGAAATGGCGACAATAACGAAGGTAGGAACCTTTATCCTTTAACGAAGGGGTCGAGGGTTTTTCCACTCTTCTCATCTCCTGCATATCATTTTCCTTGCTTTCACTGTTTTATAAAAAGTCGTCAATCGCATCTGAATACTTTAGGGCTTCCATGCGATCGATTTAACGTTGTCGCGTAGTCGAACCAACCTCGTACGCTTGGCAGCGACAGGGTCACTTAGCGCGACGAACGGAACAATCTAGAGCGCATCAGGCGGCGTGCGTTTGTTTTCTCGCGCATACTTTGTTCAAGAATCGACCGAACGCGTACAGGAGTAAAATCAAGAGCTCGTACCCGATTAACATAATCAGATAGTAGAGAAAAGGCGGGAATGACAGCACGAAATCCTTAAGCGATCCGGGCGGGAACAGCAAGTATCCGTAGTTGAACTTAAGCTCGGCATGTGCGATAAACGTTCCGTTAAACGCCGCATTGAACAGAATCAGAAAGACATTGTATACGAACGTGACGATCAGTGCGAGTTTCAATCCTTTCTTCTCAAACTGATAGCCCAAGACGAATATTACGTAGCAGATGGCCCATCCGAGCAGCAGGTGAACGATAAAGAATTGGAAGTTCGTGTAATGCGGAAAGTCGAATCGGTAGAGATCCATAAAGATCATTGAGAAGATCGTCCCGAGCGCTCCCCAAAAAATCCAAATCGGACGCAAAACCTTAACGCCGAAGACGAGATCGAGGATGAGAAGCGGCACAGCGATGCGACAATGGTAGAGGGGCAGGCTCAGTTCAAGATTAAAATAACCGGATATAAACTGCCAACTGTAGAGCACTACCTGATCGACTAGGAGAATCACGCCCATAGCTTTCGCGATGCGGTCGGGATTGCGCAATTTCGACAGACGATCGCGCGACAGAAAAAGGAACACCATCACGGCGAGCCATAAGGCATACAATCCGATTTTTAACGGAAGCGAAATGATGACGGGTTGCTCCCGCTCAATACCACTAAAAAAACTTAAAACGAAATTCATTCTCTCTCCTCACCGAAAGCGGCATCCAATGTCTCGGCGAGCGAGAAAAACTGTTCAGCCGTTGTCCAACAAGCCTCTCTTACATTGATCCGTACTTTCAAATATACATCGACATTATACGCAAAATGCGGCAGCATTCATACCCTATTCAGCCCTCCCGGAAGGAGGGGTTGTAAGCTGAAGCGCACAGAGCAAACCGGACCGCGAGAGGCAAAAGAAATTCCCGGTCTCTCACCGTCCGAAAACGTACGTACCTGAGACCGGGAACTCGTTCCCTCAGTGAGTTTTCAATTTGCTAAGGCATGTTCACCTATCGATGTGACAGGCTTATGTTATTTCCCGTTACGAGCGCGGTTTCTGCTTTGGTTTTCTGCGCGGCGCTGTTCTCTCGTTTCGTAATTCGGGCAAGTCTCGTCGCCGTTCTCTCCGCCCTGTCCGTCACAAGTGCGATTCGCGCGGTTCTCTGCGCGACGCTCTTCCCTTGTTTCGTAGTATG
>JAAZKT010000076.1 GCA_012799695.1 Clostridiaceae bacterium | reverse complement strand
TTCGTTCTCTCCCCTTCTCAGGGTCGCCAAAAGGAGAATATGAAGGCGGCGATTCTCGGTCTGTTCATGAACATACTTCTCGCCGCGCTCAAAATGTTTATCGGTGTTATTTCCGGCAGTATTGCCATCTTGGCGGACGGCTGGAACAATTTGTCAGACTCATTCAGTTCCGTCGTGTCAATTGTCTCTCTTGCCATGGCGTCGAAACCGGCAGATAAAGAGCACCCCTTCGGACACGCGCGTTTTGAATATATCGCTTCGTCCGTCATCGCGATCGGGATGCTCATTGTCGCCGTACAGCTCGGGTATCAGTCACTGCTCCGCACAGTTACGCCACAGCCGTTGAAGACGGACATCTGGACACTCGTCGCTCTTTTCGCTTCAATCGGGGTGAAACTCTTCCAATTCTTTTTTTACCGTTATCGCGGCAAGAAAATCATCTCGACCGTTTTGCTTTCCGCGGCGCAGGACAGTCTCGCCGACGTGTGGGCGACGAGCGGCGTGCTGGTTGCAACTGCTGCTTATGCACTGTGGGGTTTAAATATTGACGGACCGGCTGGGCTTCTCGTAAGCCTTCTCATCGCATGGTCCGCGATCGGTATCATCCGCGAGATGGTCACACTCCTTATCGGCTCCAAGCCGCCCGTCGAGTTGACCGAGACGATCATCGAACGTATTTTGGAAACAGACCGTCGTATTCTCGGCGTCCACGATCTGATCGTACATAATTACGGCCCGGGGCGTGTACACGCGACGGCTCACGTCGATCTCGACAGCCGCGAAAGCTTTCTTGAGGCACATCTCATCGTCGACAGAATTGAGCGCAGAATCAAACGTGACCTGGATATTGAGTTGCTTGTCCGCGCCGACCCGGCTAACATACAGGACGAGACTTACAGGGAAATCCTGACGCAACTTGAGGAAGTGACGGCATCGATCGAGCACGGTTTCGACATACACAGCTTTCACTTGTTCCATACGGAAGACGGGAAACTCGTTGCATCTTTCGATATACATGAAAAAGGCCCCTGTGCCTTGAGCGACGAGGAAGTGTTCGACCTCATCCATAAAAAAATGCACGAACAAAATGAGAACATCATTCTCTGGATCACTCTCGATCGCGAATACACCCGTTCTGTTCATTACGAGTCAATCAGCTCCGCCGTCATGTCCGAACCTGAATGAATCTCTCACAATTGCATTTCAATAATGTGTCTTGTTAGAATGTCTAAAAGACGGACTTATGCAGTCTCGTCGAAGCAGAAACGAGGACATGTCATGAAACATTTTTTGTCGGGTAACGAAGCCGTCGCGCGAGGTCTGTATGAAGCCGATGTGCGCGTCGGCAGCGCTTATCCCGGAACTCCGAGCACGGAAATCTTCGAGAATCTCCATCCATATGAGAGCATCTACCACGAATGGGCTCCAAATGAGAAAGTGGCGACGGAAGTCGCATACGGTGCTTCGATCGCAGGCGTCCGCTCAGTCGCCGCGATGAAACACGTCGGACTCAATGTCGCCGCCGATCCGCTCTTTACGGCGGCTTATAACGGTGTCGGGCGCGGATTTGTAATCATCTCCGCCGATGATCCGAGTATGCACTCGTCGCAAAACGAACAGGACAACCGCCATTATGCGAAAGCAGCGAAAATCCCGATGTTTGAACCGTCAGACAGCCAAGAGTGCCTCGAAATGATGCGCGAGGCCTTTGACGTCTCCGAACGCTTCGACATCCCCGTTCTTTTCCGCATGACGACGCGCGTCAGCCATTCGCGCAGTCTCGTTGAATTCGGCGAACCCTTGAAACTTGAAGCGTTCCCCTACAGCCGCAATACGAAAAAATACATCGCCTCGCCGGCGAATGCGATGGTGCACCGCGTTGAGTTGGAAGAGAAGATGAAAGGTCTTGCCGAGTATTCCGAGACTTCACCCTTCAATGTCGTCGAAAAGCGCGGCGGTAAAATCGGCGTCATTAGCGCCGGAGGCGCGATGCTCATCGCCAAGGAAGTTTTTCCGGAAGATACATCGTTCTTAAAACTCGGTTTTACTAATCCTCTGCCGATGAACTTGATCCGCGAGTTCTCCGAAAACGTCGAGACGCTCTATGTGATCGAAGAACTCGACCCGTTCATGGAAACGGAGATTAAAGCTGCCGGAATCGACTGCACCGGCAAAGATGTCGTGCCGCCCATGTACGAGCTGAATCCGACGCTGTTGCGCGAGGCGCTCACGGGCGAAAAGGTCGCCACGCGGGAAGTCGATGCGAAAGCTATCCCACGACCGCCCGTACTCTGTCCTGGATGTCCGCATCGCGGCTTCTTCTATACTTTGTCAAAGCGTAAAAACGTGATCGTCGCCGGAGATATCGGCTGCTACACGCTTGGAGGCTCTCCGCCATTGTCTTCGCTTGATTCCGTCATCTGCATGGGCGGAGGATTCACGATCGCGATGGGCATGTCAAAAGCCTTTGAACAGATCGGCGAGAAGAAAACGATCTTCGGCGTGTTGGGCGACTCCACGTTCTTCCACAGCGGTATCACGGGCGCGATCGAGATTCTATACAACAACGGACATGTCATCCCCGTCGTCCTCGATAACAGCATCACGAGCATGACGGGGCAACAAGACAACCCCGGTACCGGTTACACACTCATGGGAGAAATCGCCGATGTCGTTTCAATGGAAGCGATCTTCCGAGCCGTCGGATATAGAAAGATTTTCACTGTCGACCCGCAGGATCTCGACGCCATGAACAAGACCGTTGACGAGGCGATCGCCTGTGAAGAACCGTGCGCCATCATCGTCAGGCGTCCCTGTGTCCTGATCAAGCGCATCAAGCACGAACGGGCTCTCTGTGTTGTCGACCGCGACAAATGTAAGAGTTGCCGTCGTTGTCTCACGGTCGGCTGTCCCGCCGTGTTCTTTGAGGACGGAAAAGCGACGATCGATCCGAATCTCTGTATAGGCTGCACTGTCTGTATGCAGGTCTGTCCATTCGACGCGATCTATAAGGAGGAAGAGTGATGAACAACGATGTCAGAACGATTGTCCTTGCCGGCGTCGGCGGACAGGGTACCATTCTCGTCAGCCGCGTGTTGACAACGGCTCTGATCGACGCGGGATATGATGTCAAAATGAGCGAAATCCACGGCATGGCGCAACGAGGCGGTAGCGTCTCGACAACTGTCCGCTACGGTAAGAAAGTCGAATCTCCCCTCGTCGGCAAAGGCGCCGCCGATATTCTCGTCGCTTTTGAGCAGATGGAGGCTGTGCGCACCACTCCCGTCCTTAAAAAAGACGGCATCATCGTCGTCAATGACTACAAGATCATGCCTCTGCCCGTCGCATCGGGGGCGGCTACATATCCGGACAATTACATCGAAGAACTCTCAAAAGCTTTTCACGTGATCGCCTTTAACGCAGGACAAGCGGCGATCGAACTTGGCAACGCGCGCGTCATGAACATCATCCTGTTGGGCGCGATGGTTGAAGCCTTCGACATGGGCAATCTCGATTGGGACAGCGCCCTTGTGAAACAAGTGCCGACAAAGTTTTTAGATATCAACCGCAAGGCGTTCGAGCTGGGTCGCTCCATGGCTCGAAAAGAAAACGCATAATTGAAAGGATTCGAGATGACTGATCAAAACGTGAAACCTTTAGTCTCAGATTTTTCTCTCGCTTATGGCCGCCAGCGCTCCGCTATACGTGAATTGTTCGAGTACGGCAAACAAAGGGCGCGCGAAGTGGGTAGCGCGTCGATCTTCGATTTCAGCATCGGGAATCCTAGCGTTCCCCCACCTCCTCAGATTAACGAGGCTTTTTTCTCACTGTTAAAGGAGTGCGATCCCCTCACGTTACACGGTTATACAAGTGCCCCCGGCGATCTCGAGGTCAGAAAAGCGATCGTGGATCAAATCAATCGCGAATATGGGTGTGAGTATGATGAAAAATCGATTTACGTCACGTGCGGCGCCGCGGCGGCGCTGTCGATCACGTTTCGCGCTCTATCAATCACGGGCGAGAGAAATGAATTTATCACCTTGGCTCCGCATTTTCCCGAGTACGTATGCTATGTCGAAGGACAAGGTGCGAAGCTCGTCGTCGTCCTGCCGAAGTTGCCCGATTTCGGCATTTCGCTTGAGGGAATCGAGACCGCCATCACGCCGGCGACACGAGGGATCATCCTGAACTCGCCCAACAACCCGACGGGACGCATCTACAAGACGGAGGAACTGGAAGCGCTCGCCGACCTCCTACACAGAAAAGCGCGTGACATAGGCCGCCCCATCTATATCGTCTCCGACGAGCCGTATCGCGAACTCGTCTATGAAGGCTTGACCACACCGTTCATACCAAATATCTACAAAAACACAATCGTCTGCTACTCGTACAGCAAGGCATTCTCCATGCCGGGAGAGCGCATCGGCTATGCACTCGTCCACCCCGAAGCCGATGCCGCTCGCGATATCTGTGACGCCATCGCCGGCTCGGCGAGATCGCTCGGATACGTCTGCGCGCCGTCGTTGGTACAGCAAGTCGTCAGACTCTGTGCCACCGTCAAACCCGACCTCGCCTCTTACGACCTCAATCGTCGGACGATGTACGAAGGCTTGACAGCGGTCGGCTACAACTGCGTTAAGCCGGAAGGCGCTTTCTATATGTTCATTGAAGCGCCGGGAGGCGATGCACAAGCCTTCTCCGACTACGCGAGATTGAATTACAATCTCCTCATCGTGCCGTCTGACAGCTTCGAATGCCCAGGCTATCTTCGTGTGTCCTACTGTGTATCCTTGGAACGCATCAAGTCGTCGATGCCGTTATTCGACATGTGTCTGAAATCGTTCAAGCGCGAGATGAAGATAAAGTAACGGCGAGCGAAAAAACAATCTGAATTGCTCATCGGCAAAAGTGTAAGTAATGCATAGGAAGTTGTTTGTATTGCTCAAAGCACAATCCTGCTGAAGTGCAGTTTACGCTCTTCAAACCAGGCGAACTCTTCGAAGCCGAGACTGTTCAGGTAGGCGATGGTCTCCATCACGTAGCGGCCGTTCTGCTCGACGCGGTGGGCATCTGAAGCGACCGTCAGGAATCGCCCTCCAAACTCACGGTATCTATTCAGGACTTCCGGATCCGGCATGGCCTCTTCCAACGTATAACCTTTGTGCCTGATCAAGGCGCTGATCGTCCCCGTATTGATTTCAAGGATTTGCTCGTTCGCCCGCATCGTTCTGAAGAGTCTGTCGAACGAATCGGGGGCATGCCTGTATAGCATCTTCGACTTGACCAGCGGCGCATAGCGCGAGAAGAAATCGTAGTGCGCCACGATGCGAGAACATGAGAGCTCTCTCGCCGATTGCTCGATCATGTCGATGATGCGCGGATAGAATTCCCCAAATGATTCCGTATAGATTTCTTCCCTGTGAAAATAGGGATCCAGTCCATCATAGAAATGGACGGCGACAATCGTGTAGTCAAAGGGATATTGTTCATCCAACTCTCTCAATTGCGCGCCGTTATCCGGCGTCCAGCCGAACTCCAACGACAAAAGAAATCCCGGCTTATCGCCCGCGTTTCGTTTCGACGGCATACGCCGACGATCGTAATACGTCTCAACGTAAGAAGGAACGTCGACTTCCCATAGATTCTTCTCAGTCGAGAAAACATCAAGATCGTGATGGTCGGATATGGCGAATCCGTGCAATCCTCTTTCAATAGAAATAGATTCGAGCTCTTCAAACGTCTGTTTCGCGTCGGGCGACCAGCCTGTCAAATGATTGTGTGTCTCAACAAATTTCATCCGATTATCCTTTTAGCTCGATCTCGCCGTGGAGGAACTTCTCCTTCAACTCCCAAAGCTCCTGCGAAAGATCGACGTAATACTCCTGCGGGTTCTCAAAACGTTTGATCGAATCCCACAGCGTGTCGAGCTGCTCTTGGCAATACGCTCGAATTTCTTCTATGTCACGTGCCTGATAGCACGATTTACCCTTTATGAAGATTGGCTGAAGCAGCGGTTCCGCTCTGAAGTTATACAGTGTTTTGCGCTTCCACGTGTGCGCCGGGTCAAAAATCGTCAGCGGTTTCGACTCATCGATCATCTCATGGACCAACGTAATCAGGTCAGCTTCAACGAAACCGGTCTCTTTGTTGTAGAGGCGGTAAACCTGTTTATCGCCTGGGTTCGTCACTTTTTCGGGGTTGTCGGAGAGTTTCATACGCGGTTCGGCAACGCCGTTCTCCTCGACGAGGGAAAGCTTATAGACACCGTTGAAAACGGGATCATCGCGCGAAGTTATCAGGCGTTCGCCGACACCGAACGAATCGATCTTCGCTCCCTGATGTAGAAGCCCTCGGATGAGCTGCTCGTCGACGGAACTGCTGACCGTAATGGAACAGTCCTCCATGCCCGCCTCATCAAGCATTTTACGTGCGTTGATCGACAGATAGGCAAGGTCCCCCGAATCGATACGAATCGCCTTTAATCGGCATCCCATCGGCTCCAAAACCTCTTTCGCCACACGTATCGCGTTCGGCACGCCGCATTTCAGCGTGTTATACGTATCGACAAGGAGTTGACAATGATCGGGGTATGCCAACGCATACGCTTTGAACGCCTCGTACTCCGTATCGAACGCCTGAACCCAGCTGTGTGCCATCGTACCCAATACAGGGATGTTAAAAATCTTGCCGGCGAGTGTGCAGGATGTCCCGGCGACTCCGGCAATGTAGGCGGCACGAGCACCGAGTACCGATGCGTCGACTCCCTGTGCGCGCCGAGCACCGAATTCCATGATCTCGCGCCCTTGGGCGGCGCGCAGAATGCGAGAGGATTTCGTGGCGATAAGGCTCTGGTGATTGACGGTCAGAAGAAGCATTGTCTCAATCAGCTGCGCTTGAATGATGGGACCTTTGACCTTGACAATCGGTTCGCCCGGGAAAATCGGCGTTCCCTCCGGTATGGCCCATACATCGCAAGCGAACTCAAAATGTCGAAGGTAGTCGATGAAATCATCATCAAACAGACCCAAGCCCTTCAGATAGTCGAGGTCTTCTTCCGAAAAATGAAGGTTTAGCAAATAATCGACAAGCTGTTCGACCCCCGCCATAATGGCGAATCCGCCGCGTTGCGGCACATTTCGAAAGAACATGTCAAAAACGGCGATCGTTTCTTTCATTCCCGTCTTGAAATATCCGTTCGACATGGTGAGTTCATAAAAATCGGTGAGCATCGACAAGTTATTTCGGTCACTCCGTTTTTTCCCCATACGCTCTCTCCTTCAGCCTTTACTCCAATAGGCATTTTATACTATTTCAGATACGTAGCAAGGTCACGCCACTCACCTTACGTCTAATCCTCATGACGCGATGAATGCGGAGGTTCCTCCAAAGGGAGCGACGCCCGCTTCGATTCGCGCCTTTCATCTTCATACGGCCAACAGTCATCGCCGAATAACTCGGAGGCGAAATAGACGCGTTCCAAGACGAGTCCTTCCGCAGGCATCGTGGGACCTGCGCACACTCTGTCGCGCGCTTCAATGATGGAAGCGAGTTCACGCACGGATATTTTACGCTGACCGACGTACACGAGCGTCCCCGCAATGATACGCGCCATATGGTAGAGAAACCCGTCAGCCGTCATCGTGATCGCCAGCTCTTTACACCCATCGATTTGAATGTCATGAAGCGTTCTGACGAGACGCTTTGTCGGCGATCCCTGATCCATAAAAGAAGAGAAATCGTGCGTTCCAAGGAGATTTTCGCTCGCCGCACGCATGGCGTCGACATCAAGCTCGCCCGGCACGAATGCCGTCGTGCGGCGCTTAATGACCGGCCGTGTTTCACCCGTCAAAATCGCATACCGGTATGTCTTGCCTAGTGTGTCGTATCGCGCGTAAAAACTGTTGGGCACGCATACGGCGGCTCGGACAACGACAGACTCCGGGAGTTTTGTGTTCCATGCTCTCGCGATTCTATCCGGTGGGATCGAAGTAGCAGACGCAAAATCCGAGACGTGCGCGATTGCGGATACTCCGGCATCGGTACGACTTCCCCCGCGCAACGTAATCGCTTCTCCCGTCAGCGACAACCATGCGTCCTCAAGGCAAGCCTGAACGGAAGGCGCATTATCCTGTCGCTGCCATCCGTGGAAAGCCGAACCGTCAAACTCCGTCGCGACCGCATACCGCGTCATTTTTTCCGGGATTGTATTCACGTTTCTATCATATCACTGTTTAAATCAGACACCGATCTCATTCAAAGCTAAAATCAGATTGGCTTTCAGTTAGACAGTTTGTGCAAATTGTTTCGGGAAAACAAAATTGCACGCAAAAAATCATGCTACAATTTAGTTAAGCCATATTTATTTTAGTTTATTTGAGTTGATTTTTCGTTGGCTTAGACTCCGAAAGAGGAAAGACCATGGAAAAGAACAACTCGTCACCCACTACTGACAATCTGACGCTGGAAGGCATCACCATAAGTGTCCGAAACGACTATCTCTTT
>JAAZKT010000075.1 GCA_012799695.1 Clostridiaceae bacterium | reverse complement strand
TCGGCCATGTCACTCTATTGGCAGTGTCGTCATCAACCATAAATTCTCGGGAGCCGCAGGTTCTACTCTCCTTCCTCGCGGTTCCCGGGAACGCTCTGTCTCAGAATCACTTGAAAGGGTTATCATATGAGACTCAAATACTTTCTTTGGACCGCCTTGGCGAAAGTCACTGCTCCGGTAAGCGGCATCGACTATGTGGTGATCGCTGTCCTTGTCATTGTCATTGCTGCCATCGTTTTCTCGATGATGCGTCACAGAAAAAAGGGCGGCGGATGTTACGGCTGTCCTCACAGCCAAACGTGCGGCATGCGCTTGGATGACTGTCCGTCAAACATCCGGGGAGAGGCAAACGATGCGGAATAAAAGAGCGGCATCGTGGACGTTCAGACGTTCAACTGATAAAATAGCGGCAGGCGAGAGTTTCGCCGGAAAGGTTGCCGTTATGAGTCAAGTGTCAGATTCTGCCGAGAATTATCTCGAGAGTATATATGTACTGAGAAAGAAAAACGACTGTGTCCGTTCAATCGACATCGTCCGCTTTCTGGGATTCAGCAAACCTTCCGTCAGCATCGCCATGCGCAAATTACGTGAATCAGGCCACATCGAGGTTGCGGACAACGGTTGTATCTCGTTGTTGCCGAAAGGTGAAGCGGTTGCAGAAGAGACTTACAAGCGGCATGTCCTGATGCGATCATTCCTGATGCACATCGGCGTCGATCCCGACAAGGCGGATGAAGACGCCTGTAAGATGGAGCACGTCATCTCGAAAGAGACATTCGAAGCTATGCAGGAGTACGCGAAGAGCATCGGACTCCTCCCCTTGAAATGAAATCGCGCCCGCTTTGCGGTTGACGTTTTTATTATTTAAACACTTTTCCAAGCATTTATATTTTTCATGTTGCAAAATAGTTTTTCATGTTCTATACTCAAACCGTACTATATGAACTAGTACGGTTATGACGCATAATCAATCATACAGCGAGGAGCAGGAAATGATCTACCCGGAAGTCAACGTACTAAGCGGCATACCGATTTATCAGCAGTTGAAGAACTCTTATCATCGGTTGGCGGCGCTCGGACTCATTCAGCCTCACGAACAGCTTCCGTCCGTGCGCCAGCTGGCAATGGAATTGGGAATTAACCCCAACACCGTGCAGAAGGCGTACAGAGAGCTTGAGCAAGAGGGACTCATTTACGCTGTACCGGGACGAGGCAATTTTCTCAGTGACTCCGAGCGAGAACTTGACGTTGAACACGAAGAGATCCGTCGCAGTTTTCGTTCCGCCGTCCAAATCGCTTGGACGGCAGGTATTGAACGCGCCACATTGCACGAGCTTCTCGATGAGTGCATCGATGAACCGAAGGTTGCCGAACCGGAACGTTAGGTCGTAACGACAGAATTAGAAAGGTGCATCACCATGACAAATAAAGAGACAGTTGAGAGACTAAACAGCGATCGAGTGAATGAGTCGACAGCGACGATAAACTTGCCCGTAGAGGAACGGGAAGCTGTCATCGTCGCCGATAACCTCAGCAAATACTTCGGCGCGACGAAGGCACTCGACAAAGTGAATTGCAGGATCGCCGGGGCGTCGATTTTCGGACTGATCGGATCGAACGGCGCCGGGAAGTCGACTTTTTTGCGGCTGGCGGCTGGCGTCTATCGACCAACTGAGGGATCCATGTTCTACCGCGGTCAAGTCGTTTTTGATAATCCGTGCGCGAAGAAGGACATCGTCTTCGTGGCGGACCAGCCGTATTTCCACTTTGACAACCTTAAGAAAATGTCGGCTCTGTATCGCTCACTCTACGAACGTTGGGATCAGGAACTTTATCAGGAGTTGATCAGAATCTTCCCAATCGGTGAAGACCAACGCCTCGACCTCTTGTCAAAGGGTATGCACCGCCAAGCCGCCCTTATCCTTGCGATCGCGGCGAAACCGAGGCTTCTCCTGATGGACGAAGCGTTCGACGGTCTCGACCCCGTCATGCGCCAGAACCTGAAACGCATTCTCGCGAGACAAGTGGCCGACGACGGGATGACAACGCTGATCGCATCTCAGAACTTGCGCGAACTCGAGGATTTCTGCGATCACGTCGGACTGCTTCACGAGGGCGGGCTGCTCTTCGTTGAAGAACTCGACAAGCTCCGACTCGGTCTTTCCAAGGCGCAAATCGCCTTTCGAGAGGACGTCACCGCCGAGCAACTCAAATCGGCGGGGCTTGAAATCCTCCGCTTCAGTGCGCGCGGGTCACTTATCGAGATTCTGTCGCGTAACACGGAGGCGGAGCTTCGCACAATCTTGAATCAGATGAATCCTCTGCTGCTTGACGTGCTTCCCCTAACACTCGAAGAGGTTTTCATCTACGAGCTGAGCCGGAAGTCTTACGTCGTCAGCGAGCTTTTGGCGTAACGCGGAAAGGGACATCATGACATTCCAAATACAGACAGATCGCGGAAAGGGCGGTACATTACGTCGAAAGAGCGGCCTTTGGTGGATTTTCGGCAGACAACTTGCCGATCTGCGCTCGCTCATCGCGATTTTCATGTTTCTCTTTTTGCTGGTCATGCCCATCGCGATGTTGATTCTTGGCAGAGACATTTTCACGGAGCTCGCGAACCGACATAACGTACCGTATCACGAAGCGGACGGTATGACAGTCGTCTACTATCTCGGCATACCACTACGCTTCAACCGGGCCTTTTTTCCGTTTCACCTCATCGTGGTTACCTTGTCATCTGTTGCCGTTCTCGTCATGGGCGGCTCGCTTTTCCGCCCGCTCTACCGTCGCGAAACGGTCGACTTTGAATGGAGCCTCCCGCTCACGAAGAGTCAGTGGTTTCTCGGTCGCGCCCTCGCGCTTGTCGTCGGTCTGTCGCTCGTTTACCTTGTCAATATCATCGCAACGAGCGGCATCGTGTATGTGTGGGGACTCAAGGAAATCTTGGGCGGCTATCTCCTCGTTTACTTGAAAACATATCTCTCCGCGATCGCGTTTACGGGATTTAGTCTCGTCTTTTTCTCGCTGGTGGGGAGATTGTTCGACGCAATCGTTCTCAACATCATGATTCACCTCGCATCGCCGCTCATGTTGCTCATAATGAGCAATCCGTATTACATAGGTGATATACGCAAGCAAAGCTCTCTACATAAGCTGGTGTGGCTCTTCGCTCCGGCATTCGATACGTATCGCGAGATCGCGATGGACAGAAATTTCTTGTACTACGTCATTCTGATCGTTTTCTGGTTCGTCTTCGGCTGGTTTTGCGCCATGAAAAGGCCCGCTGAATGGGGAGGAAGAAAGTCAGGTTCTATGCGATGGTTCCGAAGCATTCAAACCTTTTTCTCCGTGGCGGGCGGCATCATTGCCGGCAACCTGTTCTATGCGTTTGACTTTACGAGCTTTCAATTACATCAAACGAAGTTGCTCAGACCTGCTTTCATCATCGGTGCCATCCTCGGAGCTTTCCTCGGTCAGCTCATCTCCTCGGCGATCACGGGTAAGACGTTACAGCGCGTTCCGAGTGAAAGAACCGCTAAGCGGAGGCTGCATCCTGTTCTCTACGAGTGGTTATGGAGCTTGCTCGGCGTTGTGATCCTCTATGCTGTTGAGCTGGTCAGTCAAGTCATATAGGGCACCGGAGACGTGACAGTAATATAGAAGGAGAGATCACGATGAAACATCGATCCAATATAATACAACGAGGTGGAGCATTTCAGCGTCTATTAATAAAGAAGCACTCGATCATTCTATGGCTTATACCCATCGTCTTCCTGTCGATGACGACAATTGTGTCGCTTATCGGTGGTTTAGCCCTCACTGAATTCCCGGGATTTTCGTACGGTTTCGTGTTGTTTCTGATGAGTTTCGTCGTCAACCATCAGTATTTCAGTTTTATGCATCGCACGCCTTCGGCCGACTTTATGTACGCGTTGCCCATGAGTCGCGCAGGGCTTTATTTGCGCCTTAATACGAGCGCTATCATCAACTTGTTGGCGCCTTCCTCGATCATGGCGGTGATTCGCTACGTCGTGATTTTTTTTCGGACCGCTTCTAAGTACGGCTATGACATGACGGCACAGGACTTCACGGCTTATTGGACTTCTTACGCAAGTCTCACCATCAAGATCCTGCTGTTCTTTTTCATCATGCAGATCTTCTACTTCATCTCAGATAAAACATCGTCGGCGATCACAATGTTCGTTCTCGTCAACATCTTCTGGCCACTTGTCGTCCTTCTCTTTACCGATGCGACGGCGAACTTTCTCCCCGGATACATCGCACCGTCTCTTTTGTCGTCCGGTGGTGTATCTACCTGGGTTCTCCGCATCATCCAACTGTTCTCGCCCGCGTCAGCTTTTTTCTTGAGCTATCTCCCCGCTTTTGACTGGTTCTCTCTTGCGTTGCTCATACTGTTCGCTATGGTGTCGTGGTATCTCTTCCGAAAGCGACAGGCGGAACACGCGCATTCATCGGGAACGCTACGGTCCCCGGTTATGGTGACGCACTGGGTGGTCACGCTCGGCATCTCGTTATTGGGCGGCTATAGCTGCCACTATCTGCGACATGGCGTCGCGTCTTTTCTGACTGCAGGGGTAACAAGTGTTTACTCTCCAGTGCCTTTCATCATCGGCGTCGTTCTCGGGCTCGTCCTTTCGCTCTGGGTATTCAATCTCTTTCAGGGAAAAGGGAAGATCAACTGGCGAGCTCTTATCGCCCCGGCGGTCGCTGCGGTTGTCCCGCTCACCGTTTGGCTTGTAATCGTAATTACGGGTGCGTTCGGATTCTCCGTAAAGACGCCTCAAGCGTCCGATGTCGCTAAGGTGACGATCGCTTATCATAACGTCCAATACGGCTCTTATGATGTGGACAAGGTCACGACACATGTATCGCTGACCGACGAGCGCGATATCGATGATTTCATGAAGCTTTACGGCCAGACCGTTTCGCCCGATCATCCAGGCTTGTCGGTTCCGAGAAATTTGTCGAGTGCTGTACAGTTGCGCACATTCATTGAAGAACAGAGATTTTCGATCGGTGAAAAACGTTACCGTTCTTACTACGAAGACGCGGAGTTTACGATCACTATGAAGGATGGGAGCACGATGAAACGTCGCCTTCCGCTTCTTGAGAGTCCCGCAAATGAACACTTTTACCGCTTATTCATGCGAAATCACGATTATCGATTGGCAGTATTCACCTTCAAGGAAATATTCGGACTTGCCTATCCGGACTTTGTCACGGAGGAAATTCTGCCAAACGAAAACGTACCGGAGGCACAATTGCCGTCGTGGGTATCGGATTTGCAAAAAGCTCTTAATCCTGATCATGAATACTACTCGACAATCTATGAAACGTACTCACTACGCATGATGATCGCCCAACACCTGTTGACCTCTACGGAGAAAGAGCGGGCGGCATACATCGATCAAGCGCCGTGCGTGATTCGCTTGACCATGAGTGAGCTTGCGATTAAGGAGGCGACGGAGCCGCTCGTCTTCGATTACCCGGTCAACCCCGATCTCCTGAAGCCGCTTGGCAAAGCGTTGACGGATTTATTGAACAGATTGCCTTAGATTCCTCTATGTGTATGGGTTCCGGGCGCCATGTCCAAAAATTCAATTTAGGTTGAAAAATTGTGCACGGGCCACTGCGCGAGGCATAGAAATCCAAAAATTCGATATTAACTGAAAAACTGCACTTTAGTCACGGGCTTTGGGACAACAGCGTGACGCAGAAGCGAGTTTCCTCGTTATCCCTACGGATGTGCGCTTTTGAGGCAGACCCGAATCCCTTCAATGAAAATGAAACGGAAATGAAACGAGTCACCGCCATGACTAGACAAGATTGATTTTTCCTGTTATGATCAATTTCCGGCGCCCTCTTGCGTGAGGGTGTCTTTTTGAGCTTTAAAGAAAGGAGGAGTGTTAATGCCTACGTTCAACCAGTTGGTTAGGAAAGGGCGGCAAAAGAAGGTGAACAAAACTCACGTTCCCGCGCTCAATGTCGGCTTGAATACGTTGAAGAGACGTCCGTCGTACTACTCGTCGCCGCAAAAGCGCGGCGTATGTACAGTCGTTAAAACAACGACGCCGAAAAAGCCGAACTCGGCTTTGCGTAAAGTCGCCCGCGTCCGTCTGACAAATCAGCACGAGGTCTACGCGTATATCCCGGGTATCGGCCACAACTTACAGGAACACAGTGTCGTTCTCATTCGTGGTGGTCGTGTAAAGGACTTGCCCGGCGTTCGCTACCATGTCGTTCGTGGAACGCTCGACACGGTCGGCGTCGCAAATCGCAGACAAGGCCGTTCAAAATACGGCACAAAGCGCCCGAGGGTCGCGAAAACCAAGTAGCGTAGCCAGCGGTTGGACAAACATGCAGCCATAAAACACGCCTCCGATTTTTTCGGGTCTGTTTAATTGCGCATGACACGTGTCCATATCGTGAGTACCTATGGTTTCGGGTTTCCTGACAAAGAACCCGCATAATCATGAAAGGAGGGAAGACCATTGCCAAGGAAAGGCCATGTACCCAAGAGAGAAGTACTGCCGGATCCCGTCTATGGGGATGTCCGTGTTGCCAAGCTGATCAACAATGTTATGTTGGACGGCAAAAAGGAGCTGGCACAAAGGATTGTGTACGGCGCGTTTGACCTGGTCGAAAGTCGCGTCGGGCAGTCGCCTCTGGAAGTTTTTAATCAAGCCATGGACCATGTAATGCCCGTTTTGGAAGTCAAAGCGCGTCGCGTCGGCGGATCGAACTATCAGGTCCCGATGGAAGTGCGCCCGGAGAGACGCCAGACACTCGCATTACGCTGGATCGTCCAAGCGGCGCGCAACAGAAGCGAGCGGACGATGATCGAACGTCTCGCCAATGAATTGATCGATGCGTCGAAACAGGCCGGTTCAGCATTTAGAAAGAAAGAAGAAATCCATCGCATGGCAGAGGCGAACCGCGCTTTTGCACACTACAGATGGTAATCAGCAAGGAATACCCGCCTATACGCATTCTTTACGTTAAGGCGTGGTGTACATAAGGTAAGTATAGGTAGGAATCAGGAGGATTGGCGATGCCGAGAGAATTCTCGCTCGAGAATACAAGAAATATTGGCATCATGGCTCATATTGACGCCGGCAAAACGACGACGACGGAGCGCATCCTGTACTATACGGGTCGCATTCACCGCTTGGGCGAAACGCACGAAGGTGCCGCCACGATGGATTGGATGCCGGAAGAACAGGAACGCGGGATTACGATCACGTCGGCCGCGACGACTGCTCAATGGAATGACTGCCGTATCAACATTATCGATACGCCGGGTCACGTCGACTTTACCGTCGAAGTTGAGCGCTCTCTTCGCGTGCTCGATGGCGCCGTGACAGTTCTCTGCGCAAAGGGCGGTGTCGAACCGCAGACGGAGACTGTCTGGCGACAAGCCGACAACTACGGCGTGCCGCGCGTGGCGTATGTCAACAAAATGGATATCGTCGGCGCAGATTTTTTCCATGTCGTGGAGATGATGAAAGATCGTCTGGGCGCCAATGCCGTCCCGATTCAACTGCCTATCGGAAAAGAAGATACATTCGTCGGCATCATCGACTTGATGTCGATGCAAGCAGAATACTACGACGAGGAAGACCTCGGAAAGACGATCACGACTTCCGATATCGACGAGAGTCAATTGGATGAAGCCAAGGAGTGGCGTTCTCGTATGGTTGAGGCGATCTGCGAAACGGACGATACGCTCGCGGAGAAATTTCTTTTAGAAGAGGAAATTACCGTCGAGGAGCTGAAGCGAGGTTTGCGAAAGGCGACCATTGCGACAGAGATTATCCCCGTTACCTGCGGCGCTTCTTACAAGAACAAAGGCGTGCAGTTGCTTTTAGACGCGATGGTCGACTATTTGCCTTCACCGGTCGATATTCCGCCTGTCGTCGGGATCAACCCGAAGACGGAGGAGGAAGTAACGCGCGAGGCGGATGACAAAGCGCCTTTTTCGGCACTCGTATTCAAATTGATGACAGATCCGCATGTCGGACAGCTATGCTTTTTCCGTGTTTATAGCGGAACGCTGAAAGCAGGCTCATACGTGATGAATGCGTCGAAAGGCAAACGTGAACGTATAGGGCGCATCCTGATGATGCACGCCAATCACCGTTCCGATGTCGATCAAGTCTATGCGGGCGATATCGCCGCCGTTGTCGGGCTTCGCAACACGACGACGGGAGATACGCTTGCGACGGAACAGGCGCCAATCGTTCTGGAGAGCATGGACTTTCCGGAACCTGTCATCTCCGTCGCGATTGAGCCGAAGTCAAAGGCGAGCCAAGAGAAGATGGAAATCGCGCTTGCCAAGTTGGCGGAAGAAGACCCGACGTTCCGAACACGTGTTAACGCGGAGACGGGTCAGATGATCGTTTCCGGCATGGGCGAACTTCACCTCGCCATCATCGTCGACAGAATGCTTCGCGAATTCAAAGTGGAAGCCAACGTGGGTCAGCCGCAAGTGGCGTACCGCGAGACAATCACGAGAACCGCGAAGGGCGAAGGCCGCTTTGTGCGACAGACGGGTGGCCACGGACAGTACGGTCACGTCATTCTCGAGGTTTCTCCGCTCGAAGCGGGTGGGGGATTCGTCTTCGAGGATAAGACGGTTGGCGGAGTTATCCCGAAGGAGTTTATGAAGTCGATCGAAGAGGGTGTTCGCGATGCGATGAATGGCGGAGTGATCGCCGGCTATCCCGTTGTAGATCTCAAAGCGACGGTGCTCGACGGCTCCTATCACGAAGTCGACTCTTCCGAGATTGCTTTCCGCATCGCCGGTTCGATAGCATTGCGCGACGCCCTTGAAAAAGCGGGTCCTATACTTATGGAACCGATTATGAAAGTCGACATCATTACACCCGTAGAGTATCTGGGTGACGTGTTGGCTGACATCAGCGCGAGGCGCGGTCAGATCCAAGGAATGGAGGCGACGAGCAACGCGCAAGTCATCGATGCGTTCGTCTCACTATCGGAGATGTTCGGCTACGCGACATCGCTAAGGTCAAGGACACAAGGGCGCGGCGTGTTCACGATGCAGATCAGCCACTTTGAACAGGTGCCCGAGAGTGTCCGCGCGCTTATGGCGAGATATTCTTATTAAAGGGCCAAGAAGGACTTTTTATAGCTCTCGCAGAGCGCATTTTATTGCGTATATCTCAGTTTTATGAGATTATAAGTAGGTATTGCAAAACTAAAATAAATAGATCTTAATAACGATCTACCAGCAGGAGGATATTTTAAATGGGAAAACAAAGGTTTGAAAGAACGAAACCGCACGTCAACGTCGGCACGATCGGTCACGTCGACCACGGCAAGACGACGCTGACGGCCGCGATTACAAAAGTTCTCGCCAGAGAGGGTCTCGCGAGCTTCACAAGCTACGCCGCGATCGACAAAGCACCTGAAGAGAGAGCGCGCGGTATCACAATCAACGCTTCTCACGTTGAGTATGAGACGGAAGCTCGTCACTACGCACACGTCGACTGCCCGGG
>JAAZKT010000132.1 GCA_012799695.1 Clostridiaceae bacterium | reverse complement strand
TCTAATCTGCAAAACTCCACACTAGAGCTTCAGACCAAAATCCAGAAAATCGATATTAACTGCAAAATTGTACATCGGAGAAAATCTAGCGTTTGGATCAAGAGCGTAACCCAAAAGGAGGCTATCTAATCATCGCTCTTGATGAGCGGTTTTGAGACAGCCCCACTTCTTTTTGCAAGATATTTGCCCGATCGGCGTCGTGTCTATGTATAAAAAATTTGCGTTTCAAAATCTATTTTGGTATACATAATCTGTGAGGCTGTTAGAGCTCACACTGGTTAACTTGGGTTAATCTCCGGACAGCTCCTAATTGCACATGGACAGTCAATCGCCATATTTTGGCAAGCTCAAACGGACTGTATTGACCCACCAACCACAAGGAGGATTCCAATGTCACGTTTTGCAAAAACTTCTAAACTTGCAATAGTCCTTTTTTTGTGCCTCTTTTTCGTGGCAAGTTTCATGCTCGTATGGACGGAAGAGATCGCTGCGGCAGAATATATTAAGGGAGTCGACATTACGACGGATCAACCTCTCTATCAGGGTGCGGATATTGAGAAGTTTTTAGAGAGCATTACGCTCAATGTGCCTGGACCGGACCATGTGGGTGAGTTTAATTACAGGCTTTACTATATGGACGGTGAGACTCAAGTCGACGTCGAATCCGGAAACGCTACTAAGTCGACATATTTTTTCGAAATCGAAATTACGTTAGTGGATGGCCACTTCTTTGACTCTCAAGATAACCTCGTCGCCACGTTTAATGGTATCGAAGCAGATTTGAAGGGTTTCATAGAAGCAGGTTCTCCCGATATGACCGCCCGGTGGAACTTGAATCCGCTTCCGCGCTACAAAGTCACGTTCGATGCGGATGGCGGCACTCCCGTTCCGCCCGATCAGTGGGTCATTAAGGGACAAAAAGTTGTATATCCTGAAGAGCCCGTAAGACCGGGCTTCGAATTCCTAGGTTGGGGGCAAAATGTACCAAAGGCTGCTGATCTATGGGATTTTAATCAAGAGGTTCATCAAGATCTTGCACTGATCGCCCGTTGGAATCCTCTTCGGACCACGACAACAACGACCGTTACGACGACACCTATCGTGATCGAAGTAACGACAACGCCGCCCGAAGAACCCACAACGACCCCGTTGGAAGTGACCGATCCGGCGACGACAGAAAGTTCAAGTGAATCCACAATGGCGTCCGAAACCGTCGCACCCGAAACCTCACCAAATGAAAGCGTGGCAACGACCTCAACTTCACCCGACACAACAGGCGAGAAGAAGGGTTTCGACTTTACGACCATCCTCTACATCTTGGGGGGCGCCGCCCTGCTCATAACAATCGGCACTATCGTCTTAATATTCGGGCGAAAGAGCAAATAATTTATACTCGCATTTCACATACAAAGCGCCTCGTCCTTTGGATCAAGGCGCTTTCCTTATGTCTTGGATGTGAGCCGGTCGACTACTATAACTGATGTTCTGCAGACACGAAACCGTTATCAATGACTATTAAGCGCTCAGCGCGCGAGGCGATGTCAAGATCGTGCGTCACAAGAATGACCGTTTGGTTGAACGCTTTTGCAGTCGAGATGAGAAGGTCCAACACGATCTCACCGTTTTTTGTGTCGAGATTGCCCGTCGGTTCGTCTGCGAGTACGATATTGGGTCGTGAAATCAGCGCTCTGGCGATGGCGACGCGCTGTTGCTCGCCACCTGAAAGTTGCATCGGGTACTTGTGCAGTTGATCGCGAATATCAAGACTGTCGACGATTTTATCGAAGTATTCCTCGTCAAGGTCGCGCCCATCGAGGTCAACGGGCAACGTAATATTCTCGCGAACGGAATGCTCCATCAGAAGATTGTACGCTTGAAACACGAACCCGATTCGACGGCGCCTCAGACGCGCGCGATCTCTATCGTTCAGCTCATAGACGTTTTCATCGCCAATCCATACTTCTCCCGCCGTCGGCGTGTCGAGAGCACCCAAGAGATGCAGAAGCGTCGACTTCCCCGAGCCGCTCTTGCCGATGACAGCGTAGAATTTTCCGACTTCAAACTGCAAATTCGTCGGTTTCAGTGCTTGAACCTCTTGCGGGGTTCCCGCCAAATACGTTTTCGCGAGTCCTTTTGTCTCAAGTGCCAGTTTCATAACGACCTCCGTTTCG
>JAAZKT010000074.1 GCA_012799695.1 Clostridiaceae bacterium | reverse complement strand
TTTATCTGTTATCCTTGCATGGCGTTCGAAAACGAGGTGTACGGCGCAGTAGTTCAGACGGTTAGAATGCCAGCCTGTCAAGCTGGAGGTCGAGGGTTCGAGTCCCTTCTGCGTCGCCAAACAGTTGCCGGTTTCAAAACCGGCGATTGTTTAAGCCCAGATAGCTCAGTCGGTAGAGCAACGGACTGAAAATCCGTGTGTCGCTGGTTCGATTCCTGCTCTGGGCACCAACATAAAGCACAGCCGTTGATGCAATTTCCTGTATCGACGGTCGTGCTTTTTTGTTGCAGTTCACGAAATCACATACCTTTGATGTTGTAGGCATTTGATGAATATTTCAGAACTGTTGAACAGAAAGGGCTTTATACAATCCACTAACCGAACTTTTTATTGAGTGTAATGGTTTCGATAAGAGAAACGGTTTATGATACGGGTTTTGGCGCCGATGACATTCCTTATTTGACGGTGCCAACGAAAGATTTTTGATTGATCGCTCAGGCCCTTGACAGATTGGGTTTATTCGAGTAAACTCAAGGTGAGGTTTATCGAAATAGACCTTCGAGAGGAGCGTTTCAGATGATCGACATTGAACTTGGTGCCGTACAGGAGCGGTTCGCGGATATTGTGTGGGCACATGAACCGATCGGTTCCGGTGAACTCGTCAAGATTTGCAGGAAGGAACTGAACTGGAAAAAGTCGACGACTTACACGGTGCTCCGCAAGCTCTGTGAAAAAGGGCTGCTTCAAAATGTCGATGGCATCGTTTCCTCCCTGATCTCCCGTGAAGCATTCTATTCGCTGAAAAGTGAACAGATTGTCGAGGATTCCTACCAAGGCTCTCTGCCCGCATTTGTCTCAGCGTTCATTTCCCGAAATGACCTGACGATTCAGGAGGCGGATGAGATTCAAAGAATGATCGACACCTTCAAGAAGGAGGAATGAACATGAGCGCAGTATTTCTAAAGATCTTGAATATGAGTATTACGGCAAGCTGGCTCATTCTCGCCGTGGCGCTGGCACGTGCCCTCTTGAAGAAGGCGCCGAAATGGATAGTCTGTCTGCTTTGGGCTTTAGTCGCCATTCGGCTCGTCTGTCCGTTCACCATTGAAAGCGCCTTCAGCCTGATCTCAAGCCGTGAGACCATCCCTGCCGATCTCGTTCTATCACCGTTCCCCGCTGCCCATTCCGGCATAGCAACGGTCACGAATACGGTCGATCCGATCGTTGCGGATTCAGTAATGCCCGCTCCCGTTGTGAGCGGCAATCCCTTGCAGGTCGCCCTGCCTATCGTCGCGGTCATATGGGTCGCAGGAGTTGTCGCTTTGCTCCTCTACGCCTCGGTGAGCTATTTAAGATTGAAAAGGACGGTCTCGGCGGCCATTCCTCTGGGTGATCACATCAAGATCTGCGATGAAATCCATGCGCCCTTTATCCTCGGCGTGTTCAAGCCGATGATCTATGTGCCTTCCTCGCTAACCGGGAAAACGCTTGACTGCGTGATTCGCCACGAGCGCGCGCACATTCGGCGCCGTGACCATTGGTGGAAACCGCTCGGATTTCTTCTGCTGGCGATCTACTGGTTTAATCCGTTGTGCTGGGTCGCCTATATACTGCTTTGCCGCGATATCGAGATGGCTTGCGATGAAAAGGTCATCCGGGAAATGGACAAAGAAAGCATGGTCAGGTACTCCCAGGCGCTTCTCGATTGCAGCCTGCCGCAAAAGCGGATCACCGCTTGCCCGCTCGCTTTTGGTGAAATGGGAATAAAGGAGAGGGTGAAGGGCGTATTGAACTATAAGAAACCGACCTTTTGGATCATAGCCGTCGCCGTAGTCGCCTGTGTGATCATAGCAGTATGCCTTTTAACAAACCAAAAGACTCCGTCAAGTCCTTCGGGGGAACTGCCGACTGCGCGTACCGATGTGAACGCTGTTACGAAGACACTGACGGCGATCATTACAGACATCGACAACGGCAACATGTTGGTAAAACCGATTGAAGGCTCCGCGGAACTGGCGTCGTCTGACAGCTTCTTCGTTCCAATGGAGCTCCTGCCCGCATCCCCGGTACCGAGCGTGGGCGATACCGTGGTCATTGAGTACAACGGCGGCATACTGGAATCTTATCCCGCTCAGTTGGAAAAGATCTATGCCATCAAAATCGTGAAAAATGAACCGCGCTTCATTGAGGCCAATTCACATGTGACGTGGGCCGGTTGGACGGAGGATCGCCGCATTTGGACCGAGAGCTTGAATCCGGGCGTATTTGTAATCAACTCGACGCCGCATAACCCGATCTACAAGTTTGATACAAGGGCAGACTTGGAACAGTTTAAGACAACGTTCCAAGGTGTTCTGTCGTTTAGCGGCAGATATGATGAAGTGCCATCGTTCGATGAGGTGACCGCCGCGTATAATGACGATTTCTTTGCCAACCATACGGTGTTGGTCGTCTACGTGACAACAGTCAGCGGTTCTAACAGGTTTAAGCTTATGAACGTGACCGTTGACGGCTCCACCCTTATGATGGATGTAGTTCCGGCAAACAATCCTTATTACCCCGGCACTTGCGACATGGCGGGGTTGTTTGTGCTCGCGGAGGTCTTGGATTCGGATATTGAAGAGTGCACATTCTTTGTTTCCCGATGCTTGCCCCACGATACCGTGATCAGCGCATTGTTTGACACCATCATGTCTTCTCCTGAAGACTCATCCAATCCGGGAGATTATTTGAAGGCACACAAGAAGGAACATGAACAATTGTTGGCGGACAAAGCCGGTACGCTTCAACACATCTTCTCGGAATTCTTACACGGCGATCAAACGGGACTTAAAGGCCAACTCATGCGAATCATCTTGGATGAACTGGCGCCGGAATCTGCGCTTAAACTTGAAGCGGAAACAGGGCAGGAATATTTTGATGCGTGGCTGGATCAGGCAAAAAAGCTCGAAAAGCAGCACGGCGATGACGGGTGGATTGAGATCAATCGACCGGCAGTTTACATGTTGCTTCAAATGATTGACCATTAGGCGACCATACGGGAATTTCTTTTGCTTTAGAGCCTGGTATCTTTCTCTTAGAGATGAGGTAGGCATCTTTACTAGCTGTTCTTTAAGATTGTTTCCATGCATCTTTTCAAATGGTGCTTTACTTTTAATGTCAGCTAAACCTTTTGTGCCCCTCTAAAACAAAAAAATCATTATGCGCAATTCAGAATTTGTTACGGTAAGTCGAAACAGAAATTGTTCGCGCGTTAGAGGGCGCAACTTGTCGGATTAACCTATAAAGTATGGTAAAATGAGGGCGTTCATTAGACGAATGATATGGAAGCGCCGGGTCGTTTCGAAAAGAATTCGCCTTGCCCTTCGAACACATTCTCCGGTCAAGAAGAAAGGATTGCTTTACGATGATTAAAGAAGAGATGAAGCAATATCTAGTCAAAGAGGCCTTTCTGGCACGAGAGAATAGCTATGCCCCGTATTCCCGTTTTAAGGTTGGTGCAGCTATCTTGACTACTGACGGCAGAATTTTCCGGGGAGCGAATATAGAGAATGCATCGTATGGCGCGACCATATGCGCGGAGCGAACAGCGGCGGTTAAAGCCGTGTCGGAGGGCTCCAAGTCGTTTGTTGCCGTCGCTGTCGTCGGTGCTGAAGAAAATGCCGATTTGGAGCATCTCGATTTAGCGTACCCGTGCGGGATTTGTCGCCAGGTTCTTCGCGAGTTTTTACCGCCTTCCGGCGAGTTGCTTATCTTAGTTGCAACATCTCCTACGGAATACTTTGAGTCGAGCTTGAACGCGCTTTTGCCGCATTCGTTCGGGCCCGAGGATCTCGGTTATCTGTTGGAATAGGGGCGGCGTGGATTGTAATGTTTAAATGGCTCTCAATTGCGGAGTCTTTAAAATAGGTGGAACCGCTTGCAAAGCCGGTCGAACGGAAGCAGCGGCAGCAGCTAAAATAGGAGGAAAAAATGAAAAGGAAACTGTTTTGCCTACTTCTGGTGGTGGCTCTCGTTCTGACCTTCGTGGTCGGATGTGGACCGAAAGATGATGACCCGGGCGTAGACGCAGGGAAGTACAAAGGAAAGAAAGTCGCGATGATTACTGACATCGGCGGCATCAATGATGAATCTTTTAACCAGTCTGCTTGGAACGGCATGGAGAGACTGGAAAAAGAGGGTGTCGAAATTTCGTTCCTTGAGTCGACGAAAGAAGCCGACTACAAGACGAATCTTGACCGCAAATCTGAAGAGGGGGCTGATCTCATTTGGGGTATCGGCTTCATGATGGCTCAAGCGATTGTCGATGCGTCAAAGGCACATCCCGACCGTCTCTTTGCGATCGTCGACCAAGGCTACGAGGAAGGTGAGCTTCCGAACGCGGTCGGCGCCATGTTCCATTCTGAAGAATCGTCGTTCCTCGTCGGCTACATCGCCGGTCACATGACGAAAACTGACCATGTCGGCTTTATTCTCGGCATGGAAGGCGATGTCATGTTCCGCTTCCAGTACGGTTATCTCGCCGGTGTTGAGTATGCCGCACGGGAGCTTGGGAAAGAGATCCGTGTCGATGCCGTGACGATCGACACGTTCGGCGATACGGCGAAGGGTAAGGCGACCGCCACGAAGATGTACTCGGACGGCGCGGACATCGTCTACCATGCCGCCGGTCAGGCTGGCTCCGGCGCGATTACCGCGGCGAAAGAGCTTGATAAATGGGCTATCGGCGTTGACCTCGACCAGAATGCTCTGGCTCCCGATCATGTGCTGACATCGGCGCTGAAGAACGTCGACCAAGCCGTCTATGAACTGTCGAAGAAAGTTCTCGATGGTGAGGACGTCGGGGGTAAGACATTCTATTTTGGGCTGAAGGAAGGCGGAGTCGGCATCGCGCCGTCGTCTGACAAGCACGTCCCGAAAGAGCTCCTCGACAAAACAAAAGAGATCGAGAAGAAAATCATCGCCGGCGAGATCAAATGCCCGATCTCGGCTGAAGAATTCGAAGCTTGGAAAGCGAATCTCGGTTAATCAGTACGTCGTTCATGGATGATTGATATCATTCGCTGAAAGCTTGCCCGGGTGCTCCGTAATGGGCATCCGGGCGTTCGCTATGGAGAAACAACATGAAGAAGGATTCAGCAGAGTATGCCGTCGAAATGATCGGCATCTCAAAATCATTCGGTCATTTCAAGGCGCTCGACAACGTTGATCTCAGGGTTCACACGGGTACGATACATGCGCTGCTCGGAGAGAACGGCGCGGGAAAATCAACCTTGATGAAAATCCTGTACGGACTGTATTCGGGCGACGCCGGCGAGATTAAAATCGACGGCGAGACGGTAGACATTCGCAATCCGAAACAGGCCATATCACATGGAATCGGAATGGTGCACCAGCATTTCATGCTAGTGGAAAATATGACCATCGCAGAGAACATTGTACTCGGGAGCGAGCCGACAAAATCATTCGGGCGTCTTGATCGTACTATGATGAATGACATGATTCGCGACTTCGGTAAACAATACGGACTCGAGGTTGACCCCGAGGAAGTCATCATGGACGTTTCTGTCGCGACACAACAACGCGTCGAAATATTAAAAGCGTTGTTCCGCGGCGTTGACATCCTGATTCTCGATGAACCGACGGCCGTTCTTACGCCGCAGGAAATCGATAGTTTGATCGTGACGATGAGAAGTCTCGTCGCCGATGGCAAGACGATCATCATCATTACACATAAACTGAAAGAAATCATGGCCGCCGCCGATGACTGTACGGTCATCAGGCGAGGCGAATTAATAGGTACTGTCCGTGTCAGTGATGTCACGGAAAGAGATCTCGCTTCCATGATGGTTGGGCGCGAGGTCAGGTTGACGACGGCTAAAGACAAAGCGAAACCCGGCGAAAGAGTCATGGAAATCCGCAACCTCACGGTTAAAGATGCCCGAGGCATTCCGCAGGTGAGAGACCTTTCGATGCATGTACGACGCGGTGAGATCCTCGCCATTGCCGGCGTTGACGGAAATGGGCAGACGGAGCTGATCGAAGCCATCACGGGGCTTAGAAAATCCGAATCGGGTGAGATCCTCGTTAACGGTGTCGATATTGCGAACGGGATGCCGATTGATACACACAACGCGGGCATCAAAACAATCCACGAGGATCGCCACAAGCGAGGGCTTGTGCTCGAATTTAACGTCGGAGAAAACTTCATCCTTGAGACCTATAAGGAAAAGCGTTTTTCCGGTCACGGTCCTTTCATATCTTGGAAGAAAGTCGATGATTATGCGGAAAGACTGATTGAGGAATTCGATATTCGTCCGGCAGATTGTTCAATGCAACCGGTGAGGGAATTGTCGGGAGGCAATCAGCAAAAAGTCATTGTCGCTCGCACGGTTGAACAGGAGCCGGATCTCCTCATCGCGTGCCAACCGACTCGCGGACTCGATGTCGGTGCGATTGAATTTGTGAGAAGCGCACTCGTTGAACAGCGCGACCAAGGTAGGGCTGTACTTCTCGTCTCGTTTGAGCTCGATGAAGTACTCGATATTGCCGATCGTATCAATGTCATCTATAACGGTTCGATGGTCGCAGACCTCGATCCCGAGGAAACGGATGAGCAGGCGATCGGGCTTCTGATGGCAGGAGGTGGACAATGAGGGCATGGTTAGCCAAAGCTCTTAGGAGACCGATGGCTGCGGTTGTTCTTGCGCTAATCATCGGGTTTATTATCGGCACGCTTGCGCTTGCGCTGGGGGGATATGATCCGGTTAAAGGTTTTTCTTATATGTTTACCGGCGTCTTTTCCAGCACAAACCGCATCATGCAGGTCATAGTGGACTCGGTGCCGATCGCCATGACCGGCCTCGCCGTCGCATTTGCCGGACGCACGGGATTATTTAACATCGGTGCGGAAGGTCAATTTATTCTCGGACAAATCACAGGGGCGGTTATCGGCTTCTACGTTCCGATGCCACCCATCCTTCACCCCCTGTTTATTATTCTATGCGCTTTTGCCGTGGGTGGTCTTTACGCCGGCTTTGCCGCGTGGCTGAAGAACCGGTTCAATATCCACGAGGTCATTTCTACGATTATGTTGAACTGGATCGCTTACTATTTCATGATTTTTATCGTGAACATGAAGAGCGTCAAAGTGCCGGGTTCACAACATTCACCTGAAATCCTCGATACGGCGAAGATCAACTTCTTTCACAGGGATTTCCGAACAACGGCAGAAGGACAAGCGCTTAGTGAGAGCTCGCCGTTCCTGAGACCGTTTATCAGGACAGATGCCGGGTATGCGATCATCATTATGCTGATCACGGCGCTCCTTCTTTGGCTCATTCTCAAATACACGCGCCTTGGGTATGAGCTTCGTGCCGTAGGCTACAATCGCTATGCCGCGGAATTTTCCGCCATGCCGGTTAAACGCAACGCACTGATGTCCATGTTCATCTCGGGCGGTGTGGCCGCCGTCGGCGGCGCGATGCTCGTCATGTCAACGTCCTACTACATTACGATGCTAGGCACAACGGAAGGATACGGATGGGACGGCATATCCGTCGCCCTGATCGCCAGCAATCATCCGATCGGTTGCGTTTTTGCGGGTCTTCTCTATGCGGCTCTGAAGTTCGGAGGTCTCGAAATTCAGTCGAGAATGAGGGCGCCGACAGAGATCATCAACATCATGATCGGTACGCTTGTCCTATGCATTGCGCTGGCACCCGCGTTGCCGAGGCTTGCTGAGCGTCTTGAAAGGAAGGAGTAAACGCCATGGAATTTCTTAACACGATTGTTCTGACGATCTCCATCACGCTCATGTACTCATCGCCTTTGATCTTTACGGCGATCGGCGGCGTTTTGACACAGCGTTCCGGCGTTGACAACATCGGACTTGAGGGCATGATGGCGTTCGGCGCTTGCGGTGCGGCCATCGTTGGCTTTTTCGCGGCGGACCCTTGGCTTGGGCTCCTGACGGGTGCTGTTTTCGGCGGCTTTTTGGCCTTGATTCATGCTTTTATCGCCGTGACCGCTAAGGGTAACCAGATCATTTCCGGTATCGCGCTCAATCTCGTCGGACTCGGTGTGGCGACATTCATTACACGCCGTTTGTTTAATGGTGCCGCTCAGTCGAACACCGTTCCGAAAGGCATTCCGAAAGTTTTGGAACTATTGGGCGTCGATAAATCGAATTCACGCCTGCTACAGTCCGCAGAAATCGATCTCACGGTGATCTTAGCGTTCGTGATCGCGTTGGTCGTGTGGTTCGTTCTTTATAAAACGAAGACGGGATTGCGTGTCAGGGCATGCGGCGAACATCCGGGCGCAGCCGATACGCTCGGCGTCAATGTTACTCTCATTCGCTACGTCTGCACGACGCTTTCAGGCGTGCTGGCAGGTCTCGGGGGCGGAGTTACAGCGCTTGCGATCGCCGGCAGGTTTACGCCGAGCGTGATTAGCGGTCAAGGATTTATCGCATTGGCAGCCGTTATCTTCGGAAACTGGAGACCCATCGGTGCGACACTCGCGTGTCTGTTGTTCGGTTTTGCTCAGGCGCTCACCGTCATCCTTGCCGGCACGCCTTGGTTGCCGACGCAGATTCTTGCGATGCTTCCTTATGTGCTGACACTTCTCGTTCTTATGGTGTTTGTCGATCGTTCAACTCCGCCTAAAGCAATTGGTCAGCCCTACTTTAAAGGACAGTAATAAATGTCGGATGCAATTTGGCTCGTCGCGGGAGGTCAAAATATTGACCTCATCGCGACGGCTCGGCAACCTTTTCATTTAAGCGACTCGACGCCCGGTGATGTTGTGGAGCGTGCGGGTGGCGTCGCGTTCAACATCGCGCGCAACCTCGCATTACTCACGCGCCCCGTCTACTTTTTGTCTGTGAGAGGTGACGACGCGGTCGGTCTGGCTTTGGACTCGATCGGTCGCGAGTCGAACCTGGAGCTCGATCATGTGCTCGTGAGAACTGACCTTTCGACTTCACGCTATATCGCCATCAACGATGAAACGGGCGACATGGTTGCCGCCATCAACGATATGACGGCCATGGAGTCGCTCGAACCTTGTGACGTCGAAAGCTGGTGCATGCTTGCCTCCGCTCCATGCCGTGAAGTTGATTCACGACCGATGCATCCTTGTGCTGCGGTAATTGATGCGAATCTTCCGGAGGATGTGATCGTCCATTTAGCGAATGAATGGGGGATTCCGATCTTTGTGGATGCCGTCTCTCAGGCAAAAGTCGATCGGCTGAAGCCGGTTTTCCATCGACTCGCAGGTCTGAAACTCAATCGTGTTGAGGCAGAGCGCTTAACTGGACATCGGATTGCGAGCATTGAAAATGCCGTCAAAGCGATCCATCAATTGCTTGCGAGCGGGATTGAAAGAATTTGCCTTTCACTCGGTGCGGAAGGCGCTCTGTTTGCCGATGGGCGGCAGACCGTCGCGACGCAATACGATTGCGTGATCGAGAAAGAGGTAGATGGACGTATTGTGAAAACGACCAGTATTATTAATACGACGGGAGCGGGTGACGCGATGTGTGCCGTCTTTGCATGGGCGACGATATCGGGTCACGCGCTTGACGGTGCGGCGCGCCTTTCTCAGGCTGCCGCGTCGCTCGCACTTGAATCACCGGGCGCCGTCAATGAAGCGATGACGATCGAGGCGCTCGAACGGCGAGCCGCCTCACCGAGACTAACGGTTCAGGTTATCTGAAAGGCGAACAATGAAACAGCTATTTAAACGATTATTCGTCGGAGACAAGAGTATGGAATCACTAAACGAATACATCCATTTATCGAGAGAAGTATCGGAGGCACTATGTAAAGGCATGCCGATCGTCTCTCTTGAGACAACGATCATTTCGCACGGAATGCCGTTCCCCAAGAACGTGGAAACGGCGTTCGCCGTGGAGCAGGAAGTGTACCGCGGCGGTGCGTTGCCGGCAACGATCGGTATTCTTGACGGCAAAATTCGCGTTGGATTGACGCCCGCAGAGATAGAGCGGTTCGGCATGGAGGGGTTGAGCGCAACGAAAACATCGCGGCGTGATTTTGCTTATGTGCTCTCTAAAGGATTGACGGGTTCATTAACAGTAAGCGGGACGATGATCGCGTCTCATCTTGCCGGCATTCCTTTTTTTGCGACGGGCGGAATCGGCGGTGTCCATCGACATGGTGAAGATACCATGGACATCTCCGCCGATTTGGAAGAACTTTCGAACACTCCTGTTGTCGTCATTTGCGCGGGCGCAAAATCGATTCTCGACATCGGTCGGACACTCGAGTACCTCGAGACGGGAGGTGTTCCGGTCATCGGGTACGGGACGGATGAGATGCCGGCATTCTATACGAGAGAGAGCGGATATAAATTGCCGATGCGAGTTGACACGCCGGAGGAAGCGGCGGCGATTTACCGCATTTCACGGTCTCTCGGTTTCCCGGGCGGCATGGTCATCGCCAACCCGATTCCCGAGAAGGATGCGATGGAGAAAGAGAAAATCGACCGCGCCATCGCCGATGCCGTCTCCAAGGCCGATGAACAAGGAATCACGGGCAAGGATGTCTCGCCGTTCCTTCTTGAGAACATTGTCGCGGAAACAGGAGGCGAGAGTCTCGCGGCAAACATCGCGCTCGTTCTGAACAACGCTTATGTCGCGGCAAAGATCGCCGCCGCCTATTGCGGTCGTACATACGTAAAAGATGCGTTTGCTTGAGTGGGAGGATCATATGGAAAAGCTTTATCACATTCAACTTGATGATTCACACGGTGCGAAATACGCTCTGCTTCCGGGAGATCCCGGGCGCGTGGAGAAGATTGCCATGCTGTTGGACGATCCGCATTTCATTGGCAGAAATCGCGAGTATACAACGTGGCTGGGGACACTCCTCGGCGAACCGATTCTCGTTATGTCAACGGGGATGGGCGGTCCGTCGACCGCGATCGGCATAGAGGAATTGTTCATGACGGGCGTCCGCAACTTCATACGCGTGGGCACGTGCGGCGGCATGGCGCTACCCGTGATGGGCGGCGATCTCGTGATCGCGACAGGCGCCATCAGGATGGAAGGGACGACGCGCGAGTATCTGCCGATCGAGTTCCCGGCTGTCGCCGATTTTGAATTGACGGGCTGTCTCGTCGATGCCGCGCGCGAGGGCGGCTACCGGTACCATACCGGCGTTGTCCAGTGTAAGGACTCTTTCTACGGCCAGCATTCGCCCGGTCGCATGCCCGTGAGCTACGATCTGGAACAAAAATGGGAGGCTTGGCTCAGAGGCGGGACGCTTGCCTCGGAGATGGAGAGCGCTGCGCTCTACATCGTCTGCCAATCGCTCGGTGCGAAAGCCGCGTGCATTCTGAATACCATTTGGAATCAGGAACGGCGCGCCAGAGGGATGGACGATTCGGAAAGCCATGATACGATGCGCGGCATTCGCGTCGCTGTCGAGGCGATCAAGCTCCATATTCAAAGAGAGCGCGAACAGAAGTTATGAAAAACGCAGGCTAATCGCTCTCGGTTATTATATTTTCAAACGTAGTGAAAAATAGCGGTCTGCGCGGTGATAAGTGCAGACCGCTTCATGTTTTGCAGTGAATTAAAAAACGTAAAACTCGATGATTTTCTTCTCGAGCCAAGGGATGTCGTTCTCGCGCATGATGCCGAGGAGATATTCTTCCTGATCGGGCTCCGCTGCCCACGCCAAACCGCACCCTCGGCTGATTTCGCGTGGGACGGGGATAAGTCTTCCTGTCCCTTCGGGGCATTTTTTCTCCATCATCATGGCGTCGGTCGTCGACCGGAATGTGATGACGAGTTTTGGCGCTCGCTCTCTCATGCGCGTTGCCTTTGCGGGCTAATCGAGTTAGGGTCTGATGATGTGCGTCGCTGTCCGCAGCTGGTCGACGATGTCGTACATGTTCGTAATCTCACCGACAGCGAGCTGATCCGCGATGCCGAAATGGTTTAGACACGTCCCGCATGTCATGATTCTGACACCTGCCTGATCCAAAGCAATGAGATCTTTCAGCACGGGGCTTCCGTGAATAGATAGCTTCGCGCCCGCATTGTAGAGCAAAAGCGTGTGCGGCGATTCGTCGAGTTGCGTCAGCGTAAAGAAGAAGCTCTTCATCAAGATGTCGCCCAAAACATCATCCCCACGTCCCATCTTGTCCGACGCGATCGCAACTACATTCTTGGCGGCACGAGAGGAATACTCCCGTACGACGTCTTCTTGCGCATGTATGTCTTCCGCTGCAGAGTCATCAGACTTGACGATTCGGATTGTATACGTGCCGTCTCCTCCCTCATAGCTGAAAGCGCAGTTTCTGGACTTGGCGAATCGCTCAATATTCTGTACGGCGACATCGTTGTCGACGAGAACTTCGAGTTCACCTGAAGTCATCTGTTCAAGCGCTTTTCTAACTTTAATCACGGGCAATGGACAGGCGTCGCCTACGGCATTGACTTGGATCATGGCAAACACTCCTCACTTCATTATTCTTTGATGACATTATAGATGAAGACTCGTACGAGTGTGTGGTGCGCAAGACGACAAAAACGCCCGATCCCTAGAGATGCTGATAATGAAAAACCAAAGAATCATGTGCGTTTGCACGTAAAGGGAAAAGGATTGTCAGCGATAGAGTGCTGCCTGCGCCTCGTACATGCGCGCATAGAGTCTGCCATTGGCGAGCAGCTCGCGGTGACTTCCCTGTTCGACGATGCGTCCCCGATCGAGTACGAGGATGCGATCGGCATAGCGTGTACTTGAGAGGCGATGCGAAATGAAGAGTGATGTCGTATGTTCGCTGAGAGTCAACATCTGATGGAATATCTCTTCCTCGCTCTTCGGGTCAAGGGCCGCCGTCGGTTCGTCCATGATCACGAAAGGCCCGGCGTGCGCAAGGGAACGAGCAAGAGCGATCTTCTGAGCCTGACCGCCGGAGGGCAGTACACCATCATCTGAAAGAGTAGAGGAATGATACGTGTTCACGCCATACGGGAGTCCCGACACCCATTCCTTCAAGCCGAGTTTGTCGACGGCATCCACCGTTCTCTGCTCATCGTCGGACGTCATCTTGTCGAAGGCTTTACACGAAATATTCTCAGCTATTTGGAACGCAAAGAGGCGAAAATCCTGAAAGGTCGGGGAAAGGATCGCGTTGTACAAGTGCAGCGGGATACGCCTGATATCGACACCGTTGAGCGTGATGCTGCCTGATTGCTGTTCGTAATAGCGGCACAGCAATTTCACGAGCGTCGTCTTGCCCGCGCCGTTCGTTCCGACAAGGGCGATGCGTTCTCCTGAACGGATTTCAAACGAACAGTCATCAAGAACGAGTTCATCACCTGTCGGATACTTAAACGAGAGGTGTTCTATGCGCCATTCGTGAACGCCGTCTTCAATCTGTTCAATACAGCGCCTTATGTCCTCGTCAAGCGCTGTCCGATTTTCTTCATCCTTCGATTTGTCATTATGGACGACGGCTTGCGGCGGAAGGTCGTCATCGCTTTCGGGAAGCTCAAGGTATTCGACGAGCGGTTTGATGTGCAGATTGACCGTCATCAGCTCATTGGTGCTTTGCAGGATATTGTTAAGCGCTCTCCCCATCTGCCGTCCGGCGCTATACAGCATCGTAAAAGTCCCGACTGTGATTTGTCTGAGCAGAAGCCGAATGCCGAGTACCGCGAATATGATGACGGATTGGAGTTCGACGAGACTTCCGACGATTCCGTTCCAAAAACCGATCTTTGTGAAGTACGCGTGGTTAATTTTTAGAATGCGGTCCATGTTCGTTTGCGCTTTCTCCATCATGAGAGAGATGCCGTCGTAAAGCTTCAAATCTTTTGCGTATCGGTAGTCGATCGCTAGATGTGTGAAATAACTAAATGCCCTGTTTTCAGGCGCGCTGCGTTCGGCGTTGTCCGCTTCAAGATATTTAATCTTTTTTAGGCAGTAAAGAGTGGGGAAATTGATCGCGAGGATCAGGAACGCTAAGAGCGGACTTCCCATCAGAACGATGACGAGAACGGAGAGCAGGCTGACGAGCGATCCGCCCAGCTTCTTCATGGTAGCATCGAGATTATTCAGGTGATAGATGCCGAAGCGAGCGCGCTCGAGGAGGTCAAGATTTGTCTTTCTCTCGCTTTCCGAAAGCGGAATGCGGAGCGCTTTTTCGGCGAGGATTTCTTTTGCGTGAGCATCCGCGATATTCATCATAAGTGCGATCCTGTTGGTAAGCAGACTGTCGAGCATCATCATCACGAGGTTTCCGATGGCGAGACCGAGCGTGAGGGAGAGAAGCCACGCGGTTCTCTGCGCGCCCAAGAGTTCATCGATAATCAGGCGAGGGATGAAGATATTGATGAGCGGCGCGACGCCCGTGACGATGGAGACCGCCACGAGTCTCCACGCATATCCCGGCTGTTGTCGGCAGAGGAGGCGCATGATTTTTAAGAGATATCTCATCCGCCGCCCTCCATTCGATAGTTTTTCGCCTGTATCTCGTACATGTCGTGGTAGAGACCTCCCCTTGCGAAAAGCTCTTCATGTGAGCCGAGTTCAGCGATTTTACCGTCCGACAGAAAAGCGACGCGGTCACAAAACTGTGTGCTCGCAAGGCGATGGGAGACAAAGACGCTCGTCTGACCCTCTGTGAGCTCGTGATAATGCTGATAGAGCTCCTGTTCCGCGAGCGCGTCAAGGGCCGCTGTCGGCTCGTCAAGCAGGAGGATGCGGCTCGTGTCTTTGTAAAGCGCGCGCGAAAGAAACAGTTTCTGCCTTTGACCGCCTGAGAGGTCGACGCCCTCATCGTCAAGGATGCGAAGGAGTGTTGTGTCAAGTCCGTTTTTCTGCAGGGAGACGGTTGATGTAAAGGCAGCGCGGTCGATAGCTTTCTGCAGTCGGGCCTCATCAGGGTTGGACGACAGGGTGATGTTCTCGCTTATAGAGAAGGGGAGAATGATCGCGTCCTGAAAGACGACGCCTAACAGCGCACGGAAGTCGTCTTCGTCGTAATCCCAGATGTTGACGCCGTTGAAGAGGATCTCGCCCTCGCTCGGTCGGTAGAGACGGGACAACAACATGACTAGGGTCGTTTTGCCTGAGCCGTTCTCGCCGACAAGCGCGATCTTTTCGCCGGCCTTGATGGAAAGATTGACGTCGCGAAGCACCCAGCGCTCAGTGTCGGGGTAACGAAAAGAGACATGTCGAATGTCGACGGTTATCCCATGGTCGGTATCCTTCCTCGTAGGGAAAGACAATTGAGAGAGTGTTGCTGTAGACTCTCGTTGCGGAGAATCGGTTAGCGATACGCTCCGGCTCAGCTCGATAAAAGAAGACAGCTTGCCGGCGTCGCGTCGGATGCTCGTGAGATCGAACATGAGTTGTTGGGCGAGCGCGACGAATGTGATCACGCCCGAGCTGTAGAAAAAGAAAAGCGCTATATCGATGTCTCCGCGCAAATACATGCTGATCAGCCAACCGTAAACGACGGCGTCCTTTACAAGGTCGACAAGTGCGAGGGCAGTCTGCCAGCCGACTTTCCTTTTCAGGACGGATTCGAGAATAAAGCGCATGTCGAGGATGTAACGGCTTGTGTACGATTTAAAGAGCCCGTGTAAGCTGTAAGAAAGAAAGTCTTTTCTTGCCAAGGGATCCTGTTGCTCACGGAACAGCGATTCAATCTTTCGGTAAGTCGGTCTCATCTCGTCCCATTCGCGATGTACAAGATTGCTGAGGTTATGATTGAACAACAAATTCAGCGCAATGACGACGAGGATCAAAAGCATCATCCAAAGGGAAAGAGAGAGGAAGACGCCGACGAACCCGACAACCGCGACTGCCGTTCCAAAGACCTGAAGGAGCGTCAACATGATGCCGCCGGCACCTTGCCACGGGGCGTAAACCGCCTCGTAAGCTCTTTGGATTTCATCGAGCTTTTCACGGTTGAGCGTGTTTTCGTATGGCATGGTCATGCCGTATCGGATCAGTTCTCGTATGAGTCGATAGCGAATGTTATTCATGCGCATGCGGTAGTTGCCGCGGAGGTAGGCGAGCGCTGAGGTACATGCTATGGCCAACACGGCGGCGCCCCCGAGCAAAAGAAAGAGCTCGTTTCGCGCATCGGCCACGGCGATGGTCGCCTGGCCGGCTAATCGAATGATGGCGGTCGGCACGTAGACCCAGATAAATGGATAGACGGCGGACAGCACGCTAAAGAGAACGATCATACCGATCATCCGCTTATCGTATTGCCAAATCTTGCCGAACAAAAAACGCGTCGCGCGCATGCCTGCCTCAAGGTTTTCTGACTATTTTCCCCGATTTTATCACAGTCTCGACGAGGTTCATCGCGAAGTGGTAGGAGAGATGTCGGTAGTCGGGACAGTCGAGGATGATGATGTCGGCTTTCTTTCCCGGCTCGAGTGATCCGACGGTATCGGCGCGAGCGATGGCGGCGGCGGCGTTGAGAGTGAGGGCGGTGATGGTCTCTTCAATCGTCATCCGCATGTAGATGGTCGCGAGCGCTGTCATGAGAGGAATCGACTGCGTGTAGCAGCTTCCCGGGTTGAGGTCCGTTCCGAGCGCGACGGCCAAACCGCTGTCGATCATGAAACGCCCGCGCGCATACGGCTCGCGGAGACTGAATGCCGTGCAGGGCAGAAGTGTCGCCACGACGCCGGCGTCTCGCATGGCGAGGAGATCCTCGTCCGACGCCTTGAGGAGATGATCGGCGCTTGTGGCGCGGAGGTTGGCGGCGAGGCCCGCGCCGCCGAGAGGTGCGATCTCGTCGGCGTGCATTTTGAGCTTAAAGCCGTGTTCACGCGCGGCGAGGAGCAATTTCTCCGATTCCTCCAATTCAAAAACGCCTTTCTCCGTGAAGACATCGCAAAAATCGGCACGCCCTCGCGCCATAGGCAAACCCTCGGCAATGAGGTAATCGACGTAGTCTCCAGTCCGTCCCTTGAAGGCTGGCGGAACGGAGTGCGCGCCCATATATGTGCGTACGATATCGACGGGGTGATCGCGGTCGAGGCGTTCCATGACGGTCAACATCTTGTCTTCCGTCTCGGTGTCATCGCCGTATCCCGTTTTGCCCTCGACTGTAGTAATGCCGAGGTCGAGCATGCGATTCAAACGAAGGAGACCTGCTTCGTAAAGCTGTTCTTCCGTCGCCTCATGCGTCGCTCTGTTTGTCGCCGCGATGCCGCCTCCCGCTTCCATGATCTCCATGTAGGTGGCGCCTTGAAGTCTCATCTGGAACTCATCTTGGCGGTACCCGCCGAAGATGAAGTGCGTGTGCGGATCGATGTAGCCCGGAAGAACGGTTTTACCCTCGGCGTCAATTTGCTCAATGGAGGAGAAATCCGTTGTCAGCTCCGCAAGTGTGTTTTTTACCTCGGCGGTTGTGCCGACGGCGAGTATCTTGTCGTCGCGGCAGAGCACGGCGCCGTCCTGGACGATGCGAAGTTCTCCCATAGCGCGTCCGCCACGTGCCGACCGACCGATCGGTGTCACGAGTTCCGCCGCATTTTTAATCATTAAAAAGCCCATGGTCGCCTCTTTGTTCTTTCGTTCAAGACGGCGCGACGGAGTGGTGCTTTGCCTTCGATAGGTGGAGCGCCGCCGCAACGTCTCACGTGGATATCGTTCGGTCGATATCAGCCTAGCAGCCAGTGTTCGATGATCTTCTCTTCAGTGAAATCGTGAAGACCGATGTAGTATTCGAGCGATTCGGTCAAAGCGGCGAGCGGCGCAAGGCCGACGATCTCGCTCCCGATGACGGAGACACCGTAACGAGCCGCTTCCATTTTGACCGTCTCAAAGATGCGGTAAATCGGGTTTTTGCGGTAGTCGGTTATGTTCATTGTGACTTGGACGATGCCTTTTTCTTTCAGTTCGACGCCGCCCGCTTTGATGTATTGGAAGCCGCCGCTCGATTGACGGATGGTGCGCGCGATCTTATTCGCGATGTCGATATTGTCCGTGTCAAGATCTATGTTGTATGCGATGAGAGGAAAACGCGCACAGACGGCGGTGACGCCGGCTGTCGGGTGGATTTTACGCTCGCCGTAGTCGGGTTCCCATTCCGGTTCCAGAAGCTTTTCCGGCATGCCTTCGAACTGACCCTTGCGGATGCGCGCGAGGTTGACACGGTCGGGCGATGTCGCGGAATTCTCATAGAGGAAAACGGGGATATCATAGCGCTTGTTAATGGCTTCGGCAGTTTCTTTTGAAAGTTCAACGGCTTCGTCCATCGTCATGTTGCGAATCGGGATGAAGGGCACGACGTCGGTGGCGCCCATACGGGAGTGTTCGCCCTCGTGGACGTTGAGGTCGATGAGTTCCGTCGCGACACTGATGGCGTCGAGGACGGCTTCCTTGACGGCTTGAGGCTCGCCAAGCACCGTGACGACGAGGCGGTTGTAATCTTTGTCGCCTTCGTAGTTGACGAGACGAACGCCCTCACGCCCTTTAAGCGGTGCGACGACGCGCTCGATCTTCTCTTGGTCGCGTCCTTCACTAAAATTGGGGACGCATTCAACGATCTTTTTCACTTCTGTCATGCAGGGTTCCCTTTCGCTTCTTTTGTCTTATACGTTATAATGACTGTTCTTGAATTTTCTGTCGTTCTCTGTGCCAAACTCGCTGAGTCTATTGTTTGCTTACTGCTCTCCCCGCAACACGCGTTCAATCAGCGCGTCGTCGGCGATGTAGGGAAGTGTCAGTCTGTCGGATCCGTCCATCACGCGATTGTATTCCATCACCGTCTCAATCGCGTGTTCGTTGCGCGCCCATGAGCGCCTTGCGACGCCCGCCATGACATCCCAAAGGACGGCGTTGCGGATAACTTCGTCGATGCGCTCCGAGCCGTCGAGAACGCACCCGAAACCTCCGTTGATCGATTTGCCGATGCCGACGCCGCCACCGTTATGCAGGGCGCAGAGGCTCATCCCGCGTGCCGCGTTGCCGGCGAAGACGGAAGTCGCCATATCCGCCGTCACGTTGCTGCCGTCGCGAATGTTCGAGGTCTCGCGGAATGGCGAATCCGTTCCGCCCGTGTCGTGGTGATCGCGTCCGATCATGACGGGACCGATCACGCCTTCGCGGACGAGCTCGTTCATCTTGAGCGCGATCGACATGCGTCCGAACGCGTCGCTATAGAGAATACGCGCTTTTGTTCCGACGACGAGATTATTATTCTCGGCATCGCGAATCCAGTTGTAATTGTCGCGGTCTTGGTAACGCCGTTCGGGGTCAATGCAAGACATCGCCGCTTCATCGGTCGCGCGCAGATCCTCATCCTTACCGGACAGGCAGACCCAGCGGAACGGTCCGTAACCGTAGTCGAAAAGGAGCGGCCCCATGATATCTTCCACGTAGGACTGCCAGATGAAACCGTCGCGGTCGTTATCACCGTTTCGCGAAATCTCTTTGACGCCCGCGTCGAAAATGGCCTTCATGAAGGAGTTGCCGTAATCGAAGAA
>JAAZKT010000073.1 GCA_012799695.1 Clostridiaceae bacterium | reverse complement strand
TGGAACTACAAACAGACTTGGAACTGGATGACCTTAAGTCAGCGAACACAGTCACCAAGGCTAGGGTTCTCCCGTTATGGAAAGAGAGGTTTGTCAATGAAATTTGTAGAAGGTAAACACGTTGTTTACTCGTTTGCGCCGGACATGCAAGCCGTCCTCACAGTAGATGATGGCGATATCGTAGTGTTCGGCAGTAATGATTGTTTTTTCCAGCAAGTTCAATCTAATAATGATGTCTTGGATCGTATTGATCACGAGCGATTAAACCCTGCCACTGGCCCAGTTTTTGTTAAAGGTGCTAAGCCGGGTGATCTATTAAAGGTTGACATTATGGCCATTGACGTTCTTGTCGACCAGGGTGTTACTGCCGTCGTCGCTGGAGAGGGCTCTGTTAAAGACGAGGTCGAACATAACATTGTCCGCGTTATTCCCATCGTAGACGGTGCCGCGGAGTATCTGGGCCTAAGAATCCCGCTCAAGCCGATGATCGGCGTCATTGGTGTAGCGCCGTCGGACGCTGATGGTCCCTGCCCCACGAATACGCCTTATAAGCACGGGGGCAATATGGACACGCATGATATCAGGAAGGGCAGCACTCTTTATCTGCCTGTGAGACAGGAAGGCGCCCTTTTTGCTCTTGGTGATTGCCACGCGATCATGGGCGATGGTGAGGCATGCTTTACCGGTCTGGAAGTGCCGGCCCAAGTGACCGTCCGTCTCAGCGTCGTGAAGGATACCGTGAGCAACTGGCCCATACTTGAAACTGAGACGGAAACCATGATCATCGCCTCAGCACCGACACTGGAAGAGGCAACACAGAAGAGTGTCAGCCAAGCCGTCGGTGCCTTGGCCAAAGTTTTAAACTGCATGTGGGAAGAGGCCTACATCCTTGCCAGCTTAGTGGTTGATGTGCGTATTTCCCAAGTTGTCGATCCCCTAATGACCGTTCGGGCTGTTGTCCCCAAGACAATAGCAACAACAGAACAGATACTTAACGCCCTAAAGTAAGCAACGTAAGAGTTGCTGTACATTATCGCAACAAGAGGAGATTAAGAGATGCAAGAGAAAAAACCAACACTAAGACGTCAGCTGTCAATGCTGAACATGATCTCAATCGCTGCAGGCGCCGTGATTGGCGGCTGGTTGGCTGAGGCGCCCTACTGGTTTTCCGTAACGGGAGCCGGTGCCGCCCTAGTCTTTCCCGTCTTGGCCCTGCTCCTAATTCCTGTCGGGTTAGCCTTCGCAGAACTGTCTGCCATGCTGCCCTTTGCTTCATCGGTCAATGTGTGGACCGGCAATGCCTTGGGCCACAGAGCAGCTTGGTATACGAACTGGATGATGTATCTGGTGCAAGTTGTTGAGCCGCCTCTGATGGCCTTCATCTTTATTACCGTCATCAACTTTTTCCTGCCAGCCCCAATGAGCACGACCGCCCAGACACTTGTGGCTATCGGCATTGTGTTTTTGTGGTACATCGTTTCAAACTTCAACATCGAAGTCACCGGCACGTTGTCAACCATTTTTTTCTTCAGCATGGTGGCCATGTCGGTCTTTGTAGCCCTGTACTTCTTCTTCTCCGGCCATTGGTCGTGGAACAACATCAGCATGGCAGTAGAGGGTCACAAAGCGGGCCTCTTCCCGAAGGGTTTCCGCGGCATTTTCATTGCCATGGCTGTCTTATCTCTGAAGTACATAGGCTTTGAGATGACGCCGACTATGATCGAAGAGACAACTTTCCCTGCCAAAAAAATGTGGCTGGTCATCCTTTCCGCCCTTGTCATACCGGCAATTTTGTATCTGTTTGTGGTCGTTGCCATCGGCGGCATGGCTCCTTGGAACGAGATTGCAGGAATGTCAATGCCGGAACCGGAACTGGTGAAAAAGCTTGGGTTGCCGGGCTTCATAGGTATTCTTGCCATCATTTCCGGCTCCCTGCACGCTCTCACCACACTGATGGGCTTCTGGACAAGCTCTGCCCGTATCATCTACGGCTCAGCTCAGTTGAAGCAGCTGCCAAAGAGCTTCATGCGTTTGAACAAGCATGGTCAGCCGTGGGTGGCTAACCTCGTCGTTCTGGCTTTCTCCATCTTCTTCTGCATCTTCTCGGGTGAAAACTGGGTGCAGTACATCTACGCTATCTCATGTACGGCAGCAGGTGTTGTCTACCTGATCAGCTGTATTGATGTCATGGTTCTGCGAAAGAAGTATCCTGATTGGAAACGGCCCTACCGGGCGCCGGGAGGCAACTTCCTCATGATTATTGGTTGCCTCATTTCAATCTGGATCATCGTCGGCTCTGTCTTAGAGCTGGATGCCGGCGGCTACATTTCCATGGCTGCCTACATGCTGGTTGGAGCAGGTCTGTCACTGTACATGCACTTCTACCGTAAAAGGCATCCGGGTAATGAGCCGCGCGTTCTGACACCCGACGACATCGGCAAGGAAACGACTGAACTAGCTTAAAGACTCGAGTGCAAGCGACTCAATGCTCTTTATGGCGGGAGGCGCCAAGCTCGAAGCAATTAACGGATGAGCATGGGGAGGACCAACGACAAGGTCCTCCCCCTTTTTGCCGGGATGGCACACGTCAAGGTCTTTACAAAAGAAATGTCTCTTCCTGTTATACTTGTTTATATAGATAATCTCCAAGGAGCGACACGATGAAGAATCCCTGGAAACTTTATGATGCTCTGATTGAAGGCGTCGATCCCTCTTGGAAAGTAGACTACTACACGCAAGGCGTGACATGGTGCGAAGTCTTTTCTGGTGACAATTCGGGGATCGCCATGTGCATACACGAGCGCGGACCCGGTTCAGAGTTCCCCGATCCCGTTGAAGGCATGTCGTTGCAGGATATGGCTGCGATGGTAAAATCCTGGAATTACCTTGAGGCGTCGCTCGGAACGGCGGCGTTGAACTGCTATTACAACACAGTCGAAAAAGTGAATGCTCTCGGCGGGTTTCGCGGTCTGGAGATCGGCACGGGTGCCATCGATCCGGAGAAACGCAAACAGCTGAACGCTTTTATCGCGTTCCAAGATGAAATTGCCGGCAAGAAAGTCGCCGTCGTCGGTCATTTCCCGCATATTGAGCGCAAGATCGGCGGCATTTCCGACCTGATTATCATTGAACGACGTCCAAAGAAGGGTGATTACCCCGATCCCGCCTCCGAGTACATTCTCCGCGAACATGATTACGCTTTTATTACGGGTTCCACTTTGACAAACAAGACGCTTCCGCGCTTGCTTGAAGTCGCGGGAGATCGTTGCAAAGTGAGCCTCGTCGGTCCTTCCGCCTGTATGGCGCCCGTCCTTTTTGAGATGGGGCTACACAACATTTCAGGCTATTGCGCCACGGATCAAAAGTTGCTCGACCAGGCAATCCGGCGCGGTGACGTGATGGCGATTTATGACGCTGGGTATATGGTGAGTATCGACCGCCCGCTGTAATAAATGGCCTTTCCGGGTCTGTTGTTCAAATAGGCAGTTAAAAGCCTCGCGTCCGGAAAGGTCCGGGCGCGGGGCTTTTAAGTTTTTTGGATGCGATTGATCGCGGTTTTTCAAGATGATTGATCCGATAATCTTCGGCAACTAAATCAGAAAAGAAATTCCGTTGTACGAACGTTTTTCACGATGACTTTCACCTCGCGGATACAATGTAGATGTCGGTTTAGTTGAAATCCGTGAGGATGATAAACGCAAACAGACGGAAGTAGATTTCGTGTGCAATCAAGGCAGTAAGCGATATTATATTCAGTCAGATCTATATCTTGACACGAGAGATAAAACGATCCAAGAGAGCCGGTCTTTAGATCACATCAATGACAATTTCAAGAAGATCATCATCAAAGACGTCCTGAAGCCTTGGCGAACGGAAACAGGTATTTTAGTTCTAGGTGTCTTTGATTTTCTTCTCAGTCAGGGTAGTCTTGATTTTTAAATGGGTTTTGTTGAAAAAAAGTGCCGAAACCGGTGGAATTTTTCAACAGAAGCACGTTCGAGGTTAGTGTCGTGATCCTATTGCTAAATAAACGAAGGTGATGTCTCAAAACCGCTCATCAAGAGCGATGATGAGATAGCCTTTTGGTGTTACGCTCTTGATTCAAACACCAGATTTTTTCCAATGTACAATTTTGCAGTTAATATCGATTTTATGGATTTTGGTCCGAAGCTTTTGGTCCGAAGCTAGTGTGGAGTTTTGCAGATTAGATCGATTTTTCGGACCTTACTCGCGAAACCGATGTGCAATTTTGCAGTTAATATCGATTTTTTGGACTTTTCACCCCGTGCCAACATCCTCGATGTGTGGTTTTTCAACTTATAGCAGCGATTTTTCGATTTAAGTTGAAATTTTGCACAGCATAGGAGGCTAAGCATTTTGGCGTCGTCCGAGTACATTTTTTCAATTTATTTCGATAAAGAGGACTTTTCGCACTCGGTTTCCCATAAAGGAAAGAGGCTATCTCCAATCCCGCTACTTTTTAGCGGTTTTGAGACAACCTCTTCGGCTTATAAAAACGTGGGAGCTACTGTTAATCCGAATGTAAGGTCTACAGCTTCTTCTCCACGGCGTCGAGTTGTTCGAACAGCTCTTTCGGCATTTTCGGTCCGTATCCTTCGAAGTGGTTACGGATCGCCTCAAGCTCCAATTGCCATTCGTCACGGTTCACTGTGGTGAGAGCCTCGAGATCTTCCTGCGGAATATCTAATCCGTCAAGATAGAGATCCTCCACACGTGGCATGTATCCGATCGCCGTTTCATTTGCGCCGACCGTGCCGTCGCAGCGTTCGACGACCCACTTCAGGACGCGACTGTTTTCGCCGAATCCCGGCCACAGGAAGTGTCCGTCTTCGCCCCTCCTGAACCAGTTGACGGCAAAGATTTTCGGAAGCTTATCCGGGTCGCCTTTGCGCCCGATCTCGAGCCAATGACTGAGATAATCGGCGACGTGGTAGCCGATGAAGGGTAGCATGGCGAACGGGTCGCGACGAACTTGTCCGATTTTGTCGGAGATGACGGCCGCCGTGATCTCGGATCCCATGACGGCTCCGAGGAAGACACCGTGCTCCCAGCTAAGGCTCTGATAGACGAGCGGAATCGTCGAAGGGCGTCGCCCCCCGACGAGAATCGCGTCAATCGGCACGCCGGCAGGGTCATCCCAGTTCGGCGCGATGGAAGGACAATTTGTTGCCGGCGCGGTGAAGCGCGCATTGGGGTGCGCGGCTTTCTCACCTGATACGGGGTTCCAGTCGTTTCCGTGCCAATCGATGAGGTGTTCCGGCGCCGGATCGTCGATCCCTTCCCACCACACGTCGCCATCGTCTTTCAGCGCGACGTTTGTAAAGATCGTGTTGCGTTTAATCGAATCCATCGCGTTCGGATTTGATTGATAGGAAGTGCCTGGAGCCACGCCGAAGAGACCGGCCTCCGGGTTGATCGCGTACAGTCGACCGTCATCCCCAAAGCGCATCCATGCGATATCGTCACCGACCGTTTCGACTGTCCAGCCGGGCACGGTCGGTTGCAACATGGCCAAGTTCGTTTTTCCACAGGCGGAAGGGAAGGCGCCGCAGACATAGTAAATTTTTCCCTCCGGAGAAGTCAGCTTAAGGATCAGCATATGTTCGGCGAGCCAGCCCTCATCACGGGCGAGCACGGAAGCGATGCGGAGCGCGAAGCACTTCTTACCAAGGAGCGCGTTGCCTCCATAACCTGAACCGTATGACCATATCTCGCGTGTCTCGGGGAAATGGCTGATGTACTTCTTTTCCATGGGGGCGCATGGCCATGCGACATCCTTTTCACCCGGCTCGAGCGGGGCGCCGACGGAGTGGAGGCACGGAACGAATTCGCCGTCCTCGCCGAGCAGATCGAGGACCTCTTTGCCCATGCGCGTCATAATGCGCATGTTCGTTACGACGTAGGAGCTGTCTGTCAGTTCGATGCCGATTTTTGCGGCGGGTGACCCGAGCGGTCCCATACTGAACGGGATCACATACATGGTGCGTCCCTTCATGGCGCCGCGGTAGAGTTCACGCATGGTCTCTTTCAGTTCTGTCGGATCGATCCAGTTATTTGTCGGGCCTGCGTCATCTTCGCTTTCAGACGCGATAAAGGTACGACCCTCAACGCGAGCGACGTCGGACGGGTCACTGCGGAACAGGTAACATCCCGGACGCTTCTCGCGATTTAAGCGAACGGCGGCTCCTTTCGCGACATTCTCCTCCAAAAGCCGCTCATTCTCTTCTTCAGAACCGTTACACCAATAGATCGAATCCGGTTCAAGTAAAGCCGCCATTCTCTCGACCCACTCCAATAACTTCTTGTGCTGTACCATTGACTACCCCTCTCGTGATTTTCTAAAAAATCTCTTCGATAAGATGTTTTGCCTAGCATATGACCGCGATAAGGCACTTGTGGTCGATCCTGAAAGCGTATCGCAAACTCAATCCATTCATATGCGTCGACCATGTCTCAGTGTAACATGACGCGCGGCGATATGTGAGGTTGCCGTGATGGATTTGCTTTCGCAGTTGTTTGCTGTCTCATGATATGATGACTTGGAGGTTAATGAGGCGAATCGAGGCATTGTTGGTACTCGTTTTACCGGTTGCTTATCCGTAAAAAACATGACGCGCGGCACGCGTGAAATGAAAGGAAACGACATGATTTCAGACCGTATTAAGAGAATGTCTCCGTCGCAGACGTTGGAACTCAACGCTAAGGTAGCCGAATTGCGCACAGAGGGGAAAAGCATCATTGCGCTCAACACCGGCGAGCCTGATTTCAACACGCCGCCACCCGTGATTGAGGCGGCGCATCGTGCGATGTTGGAGGGGAAGACAAAATACACGCCGACTCCCGGCATTTTGCCCTTGCGCGAAGCGATTGCGCGCAAACTATTAAAGGATAACGGCATTGAATACGATCCGAGCGAGATCATAGTTTCGACGGGCGCCAAGTTCGCTCTCTCGAACGCGTTCCAAGTCTTGTGCAATCCCGGCGACGAGGTGATCATCCCGACGCCGTGCTGGGTGAGTTACGTTGAGATGGTCAAGCTTGCGGGCGGTCTCCCCGTTCTTGTTCCCGTCGCACACGACAACAGACTTGACGTCGATGCGGTTGAACGTGCCATCATGCCGAAGACGCGTATTATCCTGATCAATTCACCGAACAACCCGACGGGTGCCGTTTACACGGAGATAAGTATGCGACGCGTCGCGGAACTTGCAATTAAACACGACTTATTTATCATAACGGATGAAGTTTACGAGAAGCTTATTTATGGAACGACACCTCATGTCAGCATCGCATCCTTCTCGCCGGAGGTTTGGGCGCGCACATTGACGGTGAACGCGTTTTCCAAGGCATACGCCATGACGGGTTGGCGTATTGGCTACGCCGCCGGTCCGAAAGAGATCATAAAGGGTATATCGGCGGTCCAAGGGCACACGACCTCGAACAGCACGTCTTTCGTCCAGTGGGCCGCCATCACCGCACTCGAAGAGTGTGACGAACACGTTGAATTCATGCGTAAAGTTTTTGAAGAGCGACGCAACTACATGTTCGAACGGGTGAGCAAACTTCCCGGATTTAACTGTCCGTTCCCTGAAGGGGCGTTTTATTTGTTCCCCGATGTCTCAGGGACTTTTGGAAAGCGCGTTGGCGATCGTGTCATCTCGGATGCGCCGGCACTTGCCGATTATCTGCTCGATGAAGCGGGCGTCGCGCTCGTGCCCGGCAACGCCTTTGAAGCTCCCACTGCTATTCGTCTTACGTATTCAAATTCGATGGAGAACCTGATTGCTGCGATGGATCGCATCGAGGTTGCAATCGCTAAATTGAGCTAATGCGACGCAATAAGAAAATCAGATATTTAGAAGGAGACGGATACTGGCTCCTCAAAGGTTCTCGACTCCGCCTGTCTGACGGACCTCACGGAATCCGAAAGGAGACGCCGGAGGGGACGTTACAAGCGACTTGTTTTCCGACTGCTTCCGCGCTCGCTTGCAGTTGGGACGAAAAGCTTGTCGAGCTCGTCGGCGAATCTCTCGCGACTGAATGCATTGCATCCGATGTCGACGTGTTACTCGGACCGGGAGTTAATCTGCAGAGGCATCCGGCGTGCGGACGCAATTTCGAATATTTCGGCGAAGATCCTCTCTTGAGCGGTAAAATGGCAGCCGCCTACATACGTGGCGTTCAATCGAAAAACGTGGCGGCAACGCTTAAGCATTTTGCCCTCAATTCTCAAGAAACCGACCGTTTTCTTTCTGAAAGCGTCGTCGATGAGAGAGCTTTGCGCGAACTGTATCTCGTGCCTTTCGAAATTGCAGTCCGGGAGTCGAGTCCGTGGGCCGTGATGACGGCGTATAACCGTTTTGAAGGTCGGAACGCGGGTGAGAATAAGCGACTGCTCGATATTTTACGATATGAATGGAAATACGACGGCTGTGTTGTAAGTGATTGGGGCAGTGTAGAGAACCGAGTCCTCGGGTTGGAAGCCGGTATGGATCTTGAGATGCCGGGAGGATCGAGCCCTTCGACCGGCGAACTCAGAAAAGCTTACAAGCAAGGACAGCTCGACGAGGAACTCATCGATCGCGCCTTGGCGAATATCAAGAAGCTCGAAGACCGAGCCGGCGGCGCGAAACGTTCGTCGCGTCTCGGCCATTACCGCGTCGCCGTCGATGTCGCCCGCGAGTGCATGGTGTTGCTGAAAAACGACGACGATCTCCTTCCGCTATCACCGACGGAAAGCGTTCTTTTGACAGGGGCGATCGACGAGGCGCAAATTCAAGGGCTTGGATCGTCTAAGGTAGAGCCCTTGGTGACGAACACGCCCTTGAGACAATGGCGTGACAGCCAATATCCCTGCCTTCTCGAAAAGCCCGATCATGCAAGTGTCTGTCTATACTTTGCCAGCTTGCCGCCGGACGCCGAGGGGTATGATCGTCTCTCTCTTGAACTTTCACTCGAAGACAAGGTGGCGATTGATTGCTTAAAAAATGCCGGCCACGCAATCGCTCTGATCGTGCAGACGGGCGCGCCGATCGCCTTGGGCGATGTACGGGCGGATGCCGTTCTTCTGATGAATTACGCCGGCGAGGGTGCCTATGAAGCGCTTCAGTCGATCATATATGGCACACACAGTCCTTCGGGAAGACTCTGCGCGACATGGACTGAAAGACGGACAGACGTCGCATCCGATCCCTATTTCCCGTCGCAAGACTTGCAGGCTCAATATCGAGAAAGTATCTATGTGGGCTACCGTTATCATGCGACATTCGGCAAGTATGTCGCGTTCCCATTTGGATACGGACTCACCTATGGGGAATTTCGGTATGAAAAGATTGACGCCGAGTTGGTGTCGGGGAACGTTTTTCTGACTGTCCGTGTGACAAATACCGGACAAAGAAAAGCGAAAGAAGTCGTACAAGCGTACGTCTCTTTTCCCGACAGCTCTCTTTTGCGTCCTTTCTACGAATTGAAGGCGTGGGCCAAAGTTGAACTGGAAGCGCAAGAAAGCTGCGATGTCGAGCTCAAGATACCACGCGATCGTCTCAAGACATATACGGCGCAAGGTGAGATAATAATCGAGAGCGGCGTGTATTACTTCCTCTCAGGACCGAATGCCCGCGACCTTCCATTGATCGCTTCGGTGGAGCTTTCCGACAGAAGGGACGGCGATCGCGTCATCGATGTGCCGGAGGATCTTACCGTCGAGCGTTTGAGAGAGCGTCATCTCTTGTTTGCGGGTCTGGAAAAATCTAAGAATATCCCCGACATTTACAAGACGATGGATCGTCCCGTTACTCAGGAAGAATTTGAACAACTGCTTGGGCGGAAAGTGTCGAAGCCGATTACTCCTCAGGGCGTACACGCGCCTCTTCACGCCATTCGCGGACCGCTCAGATCATTGTTTTTGAAGATCGCGCTGAAAAGAGCCGACGCGATGCCCGGCGATCGTGACATGAACCGTCATGCCGTCCTCAGCATGCCTCTCCGAGCGCTTGCCCGTTTGAGTGACGGGATCCTCTCTCCAGGACTGTTGAAGCTGATTGTTTTTCTCAGTCTCCGCGGTCCGTATCGCGTAAAGAAAAAGAGAAAATCGAAGGGGCGAAAGCGTGTTTGATGTGGCGATAATCGGGGCGGGCGTCGTCGGTTGCGCCGTCGCCTATGAGCTCTCTCAGTACGAGCTTCGCGTCGCGCTGATCGAGAAGGAAAACGACGTCGCGATGGGTGCGTCGCGTGCGAATACGGCGATCATTCATGGCGGGTATGATCCTGAACCTCACACAATGATGGGGAAATTGAACGTCGAGGGTATGCACCGCTGTTTCGAGCTTTGTGAAGAACTCGATGTCGAACATAAAAAGACCGGCTCGTGGGTCGTCGCTTTCGACGAGGAGCAGCGCGTCACACTTCAGATGCTTCTGGTACAGGGAATTGCCAACGGGTGCGAGGGTCTCGATATCCTTGAGGGGGATGTTGTCCGATTGCAGGAACCTAACTTGTCGGACGAGATTGTGGCGGCACTTTGGGTACCCGAATCAGGCGTTCTCAATCCGTGGGAGTTTGCCTTGGCGATGGCGGAAGTCGCCGTCAGAAACGGCGTCATCTTTATGCCGAACACAGATGTGAGAGATTTGTCTTGGCGGGAAGATCATTATGAGATGGGAGCACGCGTTGTCTGTTCCGGGGATGAGACGACGATCCGTGCTCGTCATGTGATCAATGCCGCCGGCGTGGAAAGCGATCGAATCCACAACATGGTCGCTCCGCCGGCCTTTGAGATTGTTCCGACACGCGGTGAGTACTACATTCTCGACGGAACGGCGGCAGGTCACGTCGTACGTTCTGTCGTTTTCCCTTGTCCTACGCGTGCAGGCAAGGGTGTCACCATTTCTCCGACGATTCATGGAGATTACCTTGTCGGTCCGAATGCGGAAGTGATCGACGATCGTACCGATACTTCGGTGACGCGAAGCGCTCTTCTGGACATTGCTGATAAAGCCCGACGCGTTGTGCCCGATCTCGATCTTCGAACGAGCATTAGGAATTTTGCGGGTGTCCGATCGAACAGCACGTATGGGGATTTCTTTATTGAGAAATCGGCGACGAACTTCATCGACCTCGCCGCCATCAAGTCGCCCGGGCTGACGTGCGCTCCGGCGATCGCGCGTGTCGCGCGGAAGATGCTGTGCGAAGAGGGGATTCCCATGGAGAGGCGAGTTCTGTGGCGCGGCGGACGTCGCGTCATCCGCTTCAAGGAGATTCCGGAGGAAGAGCGCGCCGCTTTCGTGCGTGCGCATCCTCTTTACGGGAGAGTAATCTGTCGCTGCGAGACGATCACGGAAGGTGAGATTGTCGCCGCGATGAAGCGCGAGATTCCCCCCGTGTCGATCGATGGTGTAAAGCGACGCGCCGGAACGGGGATGGGGCGATGTCAGGGCGGTTTTTGCGGACCGCGCGTTTTGGAGATTATCGCACGTGAATCAGGGCGTGACCCCTTGTGTATTGAAGAAGACGGATGCGGGAGCTTCATGTTGATCGGCGAGACGAAAGATCCGACGTGTCGGGAGATCTGATGAGCGTGGTCGAAACGAACGGCAAACAGACTGTACTTGATGGAATGGTGGCGATCGAAATGCTTGACAAGTACGAACTGATCGTCATAGGCGGCGGACCGGCAGGTCTCAGCGCTGCCCTGAGCGCTCGCGAACATGGACTTAAGCGTATACTCATCGTTGAGCGCGATGTGGATCTCGGCGGCATTCTGAATCAATGTATTCACAACGGGTTCGGACTCCATTATTTCGGCGAAGAACTGACTGGTCCCGAGTATGCCGCGAAATTTGTTGACCGACTCGAAGGGCAGTCGATCGATGTCCTCTGCGACGCGATGGTGCTCGAGATCATTCCCGGCGAAGACGGTCATGTTTTGCGACTCATGAGCATGGAAGCCGGTTATTGTACCGTCAGGAGCCGAGCGATCGTCCTCGCGATGGGATGTCGTGAGCGGACACGCGGGGCGATTCAGATACCGGGAACGCGCGCGGCGGGCATATTTACCGCCGGCACAGCGCAGCGTTACGTCAACATCGAAGGTTACATGGTCGGGAGACGCGTTATCATCCTCGGGTCGGGCGACATAGGACTTATCATGGCGCGCCGCATGGTGCTCGAGGGGGCGAAAGTGCTCGCCTGCGTGGAAATCATGCCCTATCCGGGTGGGTTGGCGAGAAATATCGTTCAGTGTCTTCAGGACTTCGATGTTCCGCTTTATCTCTCGCATACCATCACAAAAATCGAAGGTAAAGAGCGCGTGGAGAAAGTCACGGTGCAGGAAGTGAACGATCGATTCGAGCCGATCGAAGGAACAGAGAAGGTGTTCGATGTCGATACGGTTCTGCTGTCGGTTGGCCTCATTCCTGAGAACGAATTGAGCCATGTCGCGGGCGTTGAAATGGACGCGAAGACATCGGGTCCGATCGTCTTTGAAAACGGTGAGACGAGCATCCCCGGCATTTTTGCCTGCGGCAATGTGCTTCATGTACACGACCTTGTCGACTTTGTCACGACGGAGAGTGAAGGCGCCGGCAGAGCGGCGGCCGAATACGTGCTTCGACAAGAGGATACTACTCATGTGAGAATGTGCGAGAATGAGTCGTATATATCTCTTGTCATAGACGAGTCTGTCGCCTACACGGTACCGCAGAGAATCAGGGTTCTGCGTATCGATGACGGGGTCCGTGTGTTTTTCCGAGTGAAAGCTCCGCATAAAACGCCGAAGCGCATCGTGTTTCGTGACGGAGAGCGCATTGTGGCGTCTTTCCGTCGACCGTACATGACGCCGGGCGAGATGGAACACGTCACATTGCAACGGGCAGAGCTCGATAATGTGAGCGGGAACGAGCTGTTGATCTCGGTGGAAGAGATTCGTTAACTCGGATGATGTGAGTCTGAATAGTGAGAACCGTTTGTTCACCCGTGTGCAATTGTTCTGTGAGAGGATTGAGAATCTGAATGAAGGAATACATCTGCATTATTTGTCCGAGGGGCTGTCATCTCACCGTCGATGAGGAGAACGATTATGCCGTGACAGGTAACGGCTGTCTGCGAGGCGTGGCGTACGGGCGTGAAGAGGCCATGCACCCCACGCGCGTCGTGACATCATCTGTTCGCGTCCGAAGCGAGAAATACCCTCGTTGCCCCGTCAAGACAGACCTCGCCATCGCCAAATCGGATGTCGCAAAAGCAATGCTCTTGCTCGATGGCGTCGAGCTCGTCCCGCCTGTGCATCGCGGCGATATCGTCATCGCTTCTTTGTTCTGCGGCGAGGCGAATTTCGTCGCGACGCGCGATATCGACGAATAGACTCTCGTTGGGCAATTCGGATGATGTGTATAGTTTTTTTTGAGGAGGTGACGCAATGCCGCGCTACGTAATGGCGTTTGATGCCGGAACGACGAGCAACCGATGCATTCTGTTCGATGAACAGGGTGTGGTACGCTCCGTCGCACAGAAAGAATTTCGACAGATATTCCCGAAACCCGGGTGGGTTGAACACGATGCGAACGAGATCTGGTCGACACAAATGGGTGTCGCCGTCGAGGCGATGCAGAAGGCGAATGCGAAGGCGGAAGACATCGCGGCGATCGGGATTACGAATCAGCGCGAAACGACCATCTTGTGGGATCGAGAGACGGGCGAGCCGATCCATCACGCGATTGTCTGGCAATGCCGGCGGACGTCGGAGACCTGCGACCGACTGAAAGAAGAGGGGTTGACTTCGCTGATTCGGGAAAAGACGGGACTCGTCATTGATGCGTATTTCAGCGCGACGAAGATCAAGTGGCTTCTCGATCACGTTCCGGGAGCGCGTGAAAAGGCTCGTCGGGGCGACATTCTCTTCGGAACGGTAGAGACGTGGCTCATCTGGAAGCTCACGCGCGGCAAAGTTCATGTGACCGATTACTCTAATGCCTCGCGCACGATGCTGTTCAACATCCGGACGCTTTCATGGGATGAGGAAATCTTGCACATACTCGACATCCCGCGCGAGATTCTGCCAACGCCTCTTCCGTCAAGTCATTTCTTCGGGACAGCGGACGAGTCGTTTTTCGGCGCACCAATCCCTATAGCCGGTGCCGCCGGAGATCAACAGGCGGCGCTGTTCGGCGAGGCGTGTTTTTCCGCCGGAGAGGCGAAGAATACGTATGGCACGGGTTGTTTTCTCTTAATGAACACGGGGGAATCGCCCGTTTTCAGCCAAAACGGTCTCGTGACGACGATTGCCTGGGGCGTCGATGATCGTGTGTACTACGCTTTGGAGGGTTCCATTTTCGTGGCTGGAGCCGCCGTCCAATGGCTCCGCGACGAACTGGGGCTTATCGATACGGCGGAGGATTCGGAGACCGTCGCATCGCAGGTGGACGATACGAACGGATGCTTCATCGTTCCCGCTTTTACGGGGCTCGGCGCGCCCTACTGGAATCAAGACGCTCGAGGCTGTATTGTCGGACTCACGCGCGGCGTCAACGACAAACACATCGTCCGTGCGGTACTCGAGTCGATTGCCTACCAGACGGCGGATGTACTGGCAGTCATGCAGGAAGATTCAGGGCTCGCTCTAACGGCGTTGAAGGCCGATGGTGGAGCGGCGAAAAACAATTTTCTCATGCAGTTTCAGGCGGACATCATCAATGTCGCCGTGCATCGCCCCGCATGTGTAGAGACGACGGCGCTCGGCGCCGCCTACCTTGCCGGCTTGGCCGTCGGCTTCTGGGACAGTGTAGAGGAGTTGAGAGAGCACTGGAAGATCGACCGTGTTTTTGAACCTGCGATGACGGAGGACATGCGCAAGGAGAAGATGAACGCTTGGAAAAAGGCTGTCACGCGCGCTCTTGACTGGTCTTCTTAAGAAAAATGGAGACGCGCCTCGGTCCGGCGTGGCATAGAGGAGGTTCCGCTACTTTACCCAAAAGCCATGTCACCGCACCTCCGCTCTCGTTACATGGAGAAGACACGACGCCCGCTGATAAATATGTGCTTCCCGTGGATCGGTTCTCGCTTATATAAAGGAGACACAGAGAATCTCGAGAGCCGCGGAGAGCTTTCCGTCTCCATCCGGTTTGACGGCTCAAAGGAAAAAATCAGTGGTTACATCTGTTTTAGCGAAACTTGTGGTTGAATAGTAATTGGAAGAAATCGTTACTTTTTGCAATAGAATCATACGATTCAATCAGAAAGGGAAGTGTGTTATGAATCATCAAGAACTGAAACATCTGATCAATGTCGCGGCGGGGCGCGAACGAGCCGACCTCGTTATTAAAAATGCGAAGATTGTGGACGTAGGTGCCGGTATTATCCGCGAAGGGGACATCGCGATCGTAGATGGACTGATCGCCGGTACGGGTACTTATGAAGGGAAAGAAGAGATCGATGCGACGGGACTCTACGCGCTTCCCGGCCTCATCGACAGCCATATTCACATCGAGTCCGCCTACGTGACGCCCGAAGAAATCAGCCGCCTGCTCGTGCCTTACGGAACGTCGACGATCATCGCCGATCCGCACGAGATTGTGAACGTAGCGGGACTGAAAGGGCTTGAATACATGCTCAATGCGGCGGCGGAAATAGCGCTTCGTGTCGAATACATGTTACCGTCATGTGTGCCGTCGACGCCTTTTGAACATGCGGGAGCCGTCATCGAGGCGAAGGACATGGAAGAACCGTTAGCGGACGATCGCATCTTGGGGCTCGCTGAATTCATGAACTTTCCGGGCGTTGTCTATTGTGACGACGGCGCCATTGACAAGCTTATCGCCGGCAAGAAATCGGGGAAGCCGATCGACGGTCACAGCCCGGGACTGACGGGACGGGATCTCTGTGCGTATGCGTCCGCGGGTATTCTTGCCGACCATGAGTGTTCTACGGCGGAGGAAATGAAAGAAAGGCTGTCGAACGGGATGTACATCTTGATGCGTCAGGGATCGGCGTGCCACAATCTGGAAGATTTGCTTCCCGTCGTGACACCGCTGAACAGCAGACGCTGCCTCCTCTGTTCCGATGATCGTCAACCTAAGACGATTCTGACGGAAGGGCATTTGGACGATCATCTGCGCCGTTGCGTACGTTTCGGCCTCGACCCGATTACGGCCGTTCAGATGGCGACGCTCAATGCGGCGGAGGCGTTCGGTCTCCACGATCGCGGGGCGATTTTCCCCGGTCGACGCGCTGATATCAATCTTGTAAACAATTTGGAGGACTTCCGCGCGAAACACGTCTTCATCGACGGCGTGGAAGTCGCGCGTGACGGTAAATATCTGCTCGAGGTAAAGCGCGCCGATTATTCTGCCGTCAAGAGCAGTATGCACGTGAAGGATTTTTCGATCGACAAATTGAAACTCAACTTGAAGAGCGACCGTGTCCATGTGATCGACATTCTCCCGGGCGGTGTCGTCACGGGAAAGGGCGTCGCCACCGTGACGATCGACGAGGACGGCGATTTCGTCTACGATCCGGAGCAGGATATCGTCAAAATCGCCGTGGTGGAGCGCCATCAGGAGACGGGCAATGTCGCCGTCGCGCTTCTCCGCGGTTACGGAATCAAGCAGGGTGCCGTCGCGCTTTCCATCGCGCACGACTCGCACAACATCATCGTCGCCGGAACGAATGATGCCGACATGGCATTCGCCGTGGAGGAATTGATCGCCTTGGGCGGCGGCGTCGTGCTCGTCAAAGACGCCAAAGTGTTGACGTCGCTTCCGTTGCCTGTCGGCGGCATTATGAGCGACCAGTCGGGCGAATGGGTGATGCAGAAATTGATCGACATTCATGACATCGCATGGAAGGAGCTTGGCGTCGGGGGTGACGTGGAGCCGGTGATGACGCTCTGCTTTATGTCGCTACCTGTCATTCCCGAATTAAAACTGACGGACATGGGACTTTTCGACGTAACCGTGTTCGACTTTATCTCGGTAGAGGCGGACGCATAAGGATATAACTGAAAAATGAAAAACAAAATAGCATGGTATGCCCGTATCGGGCTGATTGTTTTAGTTATCGTGAGCTTGTTTGTGCTCGCCGCCTGTGAAGAGAAAGAGGTGGATGCACCGTCGGTAAGTCTGATCGAGACTGTCGATAGCGAGCCAAAAACGGAAGGGAGTATGACGCAGATGACATTTTTGCCTGCACAAGGGTTTGCAAAAGCTGATGGAAAAACGAATTTCGTCCAAATCGTCATGGACAGCGGGAATGCGATTGTGATCGAATTGAAACCTGATCAGGCGCCTATAACGGTCGCGAATTTCCAGAAGCTCGTCGGCGAGGAGTTTTATGACGGCTTAATTTTTCACCGTGTTATTCAGGGATTCATGATCCAAGGAGGAGACCCGGAGGGAACGGGGATGGGCGGCTCAAAAGAGTCGATCAAGGGCGAGTTTAGCGCCAACGGCGTCGACAACACGCTACCGCACAAAAGAGGTGTCATTTCAATGGCGCGAACAAGGGATCCGAACTCCGCAAGTTCGCAGTTTTTTATCTGCGATGCCGACAGTCCGCACCTTGACGGTTCTTATGCCGCTTTTGGTTCGGTTGTGTTCGGGTTGGACGAGGTCGACCGCATCGCCGCCTTGAAAGTGGATATGAATGATCGCCCGCTGAATCCTCCCGCGATGGTGAGCGTCTTTTTCGTGACGCCGCTTTCCGACTGAGAGGGATAGTATTATGCGATTGCGAAATGCGTGGCCGTATATTCGAGGTGCATGGCGCGCTGCCAGAAAACAGGCAACACGATCCGACAGGTCGCATCTTGACTTGTTCTTCGATATGATGCGCTGCAAGTTCAAGTATGGGAGTACCGTCAGCAACTACCTCATGTTTAATTTTACGGAGTATACGGATCCCGCTTTTCGCGATCAATATGTTTATATCAAAGACTGGATCAAGCTCGTTAACGCGCTGAACCCGCCGAAAACGACGCCGGGATACATCCAAGACAAAGTCATCGCCTATAAGCGATACAAAAAGTACTTTTTCAGAGATGTGCTGATCGTGGCGGAATCGAGCGATGACGAGATACACTCATTCCTCGAGGATAAGGAAACTGTCTTCGCAAAAGACGCGATGGGCTACGCGGGCGTCGGCATCGAGAAAATCACGTATGATGCGCAAACGATCGATGAGACGGTCGCACGCATCCGTGAGCATTACGACATGCTTGAAGAAGAGATTATCCAGCACCCGTTGCTTGACACCGTTTCGCCGAATGCTGTCGCCAGTTTTCGTTTTACCTTTCTCAAAGACAAAGGGAAAATCCTGATGTTCCCCTTATCCGTGCGCATTGCGCTCTTTGACGATGTCGACATCATCAAGGTTGGTCAGAGTTCATCGTGCGTCGCCGTGGATGAGGAGGGGTATTTTATCTCGCAGGCGGTCGTGAATGATTCCGTCTTCGACCTCAATTTTGAAACGCGTTACGACTTCCATCCGATTACGGGTGCGGCGATTTCCGACGGGAGTTTCCAAGTCCCGTACTTCAAGGAAATGGTCGATATGATGATGGAGATCATGGAAGGCGAAGACGAGTACGGGCACATGGGGTGGGATGTCGCTGTCTCCGAGATGGGACCTTGCGTCATCGAGGGAAATCCGTGGGGGAGTTACGACTTCTACCAATATTACGACCACGTCAAGCGCGTCAATCAAGGTATCAGACCGACAATCGAAGCATTCATGGGATGTAAAATCGACGACTTGCCGAAGAAGGCCGATCGTTAGCGCAAGAGCATGGACCAGCACCAGTACGGCCATTTATTCAACTGATAGCAGCCGACGCCGGCCTCCGTGTAGTAGGGATCTGTTAAGTGCTTACTATGTCTGTCTGAATTGGACCAGCCGTTGACGACTTGTTCCGGCGTTGCGCGATATCCTCCCCAAGCGATAAGTTCTATGCACCACATAGGCGGGTTGACGGCTGTATAGTACGGTTCCCCGTTAGGTCGTGTATGAGATTGCTTGATGGCAACTTCGGTAGCGCGAAGTTCTGCCCCGCTTTTTAGCGATTGATTCATGGTCAGAGCGTTCAGACCGGCTGCCGCCCGTTTTTCGTTCACTAGTCTGAGGACTTCGAGCGCTAGGTCGGGGCGGTTCGTTCCTTCGGTCGCCTTCGTCGTATTACTTGTTGTGGGTGCTTCTGTTGTCGATATATTTGTTGTCGTCTCTGTCGTCGTTGTTGTCTCTTTTGCAGTGGTGGTTGTCTTTTTTGTTGTTCTCGTCTTTTTCACTGTGGTAATAGTTGTTGTCTTTTTCGCAGTTGTTGTCGTCGTTGTTGTGGTCGTCGTCGTCGAGGTCATCGTCGTGGTTGTCGGTTTAGTTTTTGTCGTCAGGATTATCTCTTCCGTTGTCGTGGAGGAATCGCTCCGCTCCCCCGTGGCGGGCGGGATGGTCGTACCCGGTGACGGCGAAGTTCTCCCGGTAAGCAAAGGCAAATCGCGATCGAGCAAAGGCAAGCTGTTTTGAGTTTCCGTGGTGAGACTCACATCGGAGTACGGAGCAGTGAGCGGCTCGAAATCCACCACGAGAGATCTTTGGCACCCCGAGAACGCGATGAATGCCATGGTGGCGGCGAAACACAAAAAGATAATGGTTTTTATCCGTTTCATCGGGTCGTTCCCCTATATCAATTCAACAACAATATCATCAGATAGCCCCGCACTTGGCGGAAGATGCATATCACTCACACTTATAAACCGCATCTTACCGTTGAAATATTATACACTACGTGTAGTGCAAGCCTGTCCCATCTTCATTGACGTCGTATTTGCTGAACAACATCTTGCGTTCGGGGGCGTGCCCGTTCAATCGTGCGATACGTGATGGTGTTGTTGCGCGTCTGCAGTTGCGTTCACTCTCTTTTGCTTTGGCATTTGTTTGACGCTCTCTTGCCTCGGATTTATAATGACTCTAGTTTTCGTGGAGACGGTCATTGCGACTTTGTCTACGAGCGGGCAGGAGGAAATCTCACAATGGGTTTTCGTCGTCTTTTTACAATTCAATGGAAAAATGTTTTCGGTTTTACGAGAACGATGGCGAAGCGCAGCGGCAGATCCTCGCTATCCATCTTGTTTGATTTCATCGACTGCTACCGTAAGCGTGGAACGACATGGCTCAACTATATGAATTTCGGTTTCGATCGTCAGCGCGAGCCCGCGATACGCGATACGTTCGCGACGGAGTACAAAGATAACGCCGTGATGTTTCGGTGCAATGTGCCGGAGAGAGCACGTGTCATTAAGGATAAAGGTCTTTTCAACGAAGCTTACCGCGAGTTTCTCGGGCGCGATTTTATCGACCTGCGCCATGCGGATTGCGCGGCGTATGAGGCGTTCGTTGGGAGATTTGACACAGTCTTCGCCAAGCCTGCGAGCGGCTGCGGTGGCGACGGCGTTGAGAAGTTGACGCGGGAACAGGCGCGAGGGCAGTTTGACCGACTTGTCCGCGAGGGCAAGGTTGTGATTGAAGAAGCCGCGCGACAACACAGCGAATTAAACGCCATCAATGCAGATTCCGTCAACACGTTGCGTACATGTACCTGCATCAATGAGCTAGGCGACGTGACGGTGCTCTACATGGTTCTCCGTATCGGCAGAAAAGGTTCCGTCGTCGACAACATGAGCGCCGGCGGGTTGTACACGAAATTGTCGGATGATGGGCGTATCACGCATCCTTGTTATAGCGCGGTCGGATTCGGGACGGTGTATACGCATCATCCCGATACGAATCTTCCCTTTACGGGCATCCAATTGCCCATGATCGATCAAGTCAAGGAGCTCGTCGTACGGGCGGCATTAAAATATCCGGGTACACGATACGTCGGATGGGATGTCGCCATCACGCCGGAGGGGCCCGTTCTGATTGAGGGGAACGATCGTCCCGGAACCGATCTCCCGCAGACATTCGCGCATTCCGACACGGGACGCGGTCTTGTCGCCGCGTACGAGAAAGCGCTTTCTATCCAACTGAGATGATACGTATGGGTTCTCGCTCATACGCCCTATATGCGCTGCGGTCTAATCGACACTTGCAAAAAGATGTTTTCAATTTGACGAAAGTGGTGGTGAGCGACTCTCTTATTTCCACCAATAGGACGGGTGTACATTGCCCGGTTTTAAATCGAAGAGTTCGCTGACGGTGACAAGCTTGAGACCGCGCTCGATCAAAACGGGTAGCGCTTTGATAAAGCCGTCCACCGTCGTTTTGTGTATGTCGTGAAGCAGAAGCGTGCTACCGGCTTTTACGTTGTTGATGATGTACCTGTAGACGTAGTCGACATTTCTATTATTCTGCCTCCAGTCATTCGAGTCGAGCGACCAAAGTACGAGAGCGAGCCCCTCTTGTTCCGCCAGATTAGTGATACGACGAGTGAATGAGCCGCCCGGGGGTCGAAATAATGTCGGCTTTTCACCGGTAATGGCGGAAATGGCGTCGCTCGTTCTTCTGAGCTGGCTCAGCACCTGATCGTTTGACAGCTTTATAAATTCGGGATGATTGTAAGAATGGTTCCCAACTTCGTGGCCCTCGTCGACCATGCGTTGAATGAGCGCCCTATTTGCCGAATTGTCCTTCTTTGCACTGTCAACCAAATACCCGCCGAGCACGAAGAACGTCGCTTTTGCATCGTATTCTTTGAGCGCATCGAGAAGGCGAGCCGTGTGCGGTCCGGGACCGTCGTCGAAGGTAATAGCCACGGCGCCCTGTAGCTTAGGCGTTGTCTTGGGCGGCTTCGTGTATGGCTTTGTCGTCGTTTTAGGCTTTGCAACAGTTGTTTTTTTGGACGAAGGCGTCGTCTCGGTAGTTGTCGGCGCCGTTGAAGGGGAGGTTTCTTGGCTGTCCTTCGTTGTCGTTTGTGTATCCGTTGTTGTCGTCAAAGTGGTCAAACTCGTCGTAGCACTCGATGTCTCTTGCGATGGCATCGTTGTCAATGTAGGAATGCTATTGATCGTTTCGTGCGGATATTGATTCAAAGAAGATATCTGCGTTCCCGTAATGATGAAGGCGACACCGACGACGGCCATAAGGAAGAGTGAAAGGATGTGCCTCATACGAGACTTTTTCATGGCAGTTTTCCAGTCTTAATCGAAAAATAAGCTTTACGACGCTTCCGCCATTATAGCATGGAGCGAAGTTGTTCGGCTCACTTATCTCCACCACCAAGACGGGTGTACGTCGCCCGGTTTCAGATCGACGAGTTCACTGACGGTGACGAGCTTGAGGCCGCGCTCTGTCAACACGGGCAACGCCTTGATAAAGGCATCCACCGTCGTCTTGTGTATGTCGTGGAGCAGGAGCGTACTGCCGGCTGTTACGTGGTCGATAATGTAGTTGTAGACGTAGTCGACGTCTTTATATTTCCAGTCTTCCGGACTCGGCGACCAAAGCACGAGAGCAAGCCCCTCTTGTTCCGCCAGATTCGTGATGCGGCGGTTGAATGAGCCGTACGGAGGCCGCAAAAGTGTCGGTTTTTCTCCGGTGATGGAGGAAATGGCATCGCTCGTTCTCCTGATCTGGCTTAACACATCCTTGTCCGACAGCTTTGTAAAATCCTTATGGTCGTAAGAATGGTTCGCGACTTCGTGGCCCTCGTCGACCATGCGCTTAATGAGTGATCTATTGTACTTTTGATTTTCAGGGTTGGCTATTCCGCTACCGATCACGAAGAACGTCGCTTTTGCATTGTATTGTTTGAGCGCGTTGAGAAGACGAGACGTATGCCCCCCAGGACCGTCGTCGAAGGTAATGGCGGCCGCACCCTTAAGCTTAGGCGTCGTCTTTGGTGGCTTTGTACGTGGTTTAGTTGTCGTTTTAGGCTTTGTGACTGTAGATTCTTTAGATGAAGGCGTCGTCTCGGAGGTCGTTGGTACTGTTGAAGGCGAGCTTTCTTGACTGTCCTCTGTCGTCGTTTGTGTCTCCGTTATTATAGTGGTCAAACTCGTCGTAGCACTCGAGGTATCTTGCGATGGCATCGTTGTCCATGTGGGATTGCTGTTGATCGTTTCGTGAGGATATTGATTCGAAGAAGATATCTTCGTTCCCGTAATGATGAGGGCGACACCGACGACGGCCATTAGGAGGAGCGAAAAGATGTGCTTCATGCGAGATTTTTTCATATAGTTTACCAATCCTCATTGTAAGATTAAGCTTTACGACACTCAGGCCATTTTAACATGGAGTAAAGTTGCGCGGGATTGTCGTTGCGCCCGAAAAAGCGCTTTCGATTCAATTGATATGACGTACGGGTGCATGTGTTCGCGTCACGTCTCTGAAAATGCGCTTTCGATTCGATTAAAAAGAAGTGTGAGCGACTCTTTTATTCTCCCCCTCCTCCCCAAGAGGCAGGATGTATATCGCCCGGTTTCAGATCGAAGAGTTCGCTGACGGTGACGAGCTTGAGGCCGCGTTCCGCTAGCATGGGCAGTGCCTTGATCACGCCGTCCACCGTCGTTTTGTGTACGTCGTGGAGCAAGAAAGTGTTACCGGCTTCTATATAATCAAGCATGAAATTGCAGACGTAGTCGACGTCTTTATATCTCCAGTCTTCCGGGCTTGGTGTCCAGAGCACGATAGCGAGCCCTTCTTGTTTGGCCAATTGAGTGACGCGATTATCAAAATTGCCATACGGAGGGCGCAACAGTGTCGGGATCTTCCCCGTGATTGAGGCAATCGTTTCGTTCGTTTTGCTGATTTGCTTTAACACGGCACTATCCGAAATTTTGAGAAAATCGAAATGGCTGTAAGAATGATTCGCAACTTCGTGACCCTCATCGACCATGCGTTTAATGAGCGCCATATTATCTTCATTTTCGCACGCTACTCTGCCGACCACGAAGAATGTCGCCTTTGCGTCGTATTCTTTGAGCGCATCGAGCAGGCGGCCCGTATGTGCTCCGGGACCGTCATCGAAAGTAAGGGCCACGGCCCCCTCCAGCTTGGGAAGTTTTTCAGATGGCTTTGGGGATGGAATAGTCGTCTCGCTAGATGGAGTCGTAGTCGAACTCGTTGGGGCGGTCATAGTGTGGCTCGTCATGGTGGAACCGTTATCGACCGTCTCGGGCGGATCTTCAATTGAGCAGGACGCCTGGATTCCCGTGATGATGAGGGCGACACTCAAAAGAAGGAGTAGAGTGGTATGCTTTTTGCGAGATATTTTCACGGCAGTTTACCCGTCCTAGTTTAATGATAAAGCTCTACAATGCTTTAGAACATTGTAGCATGGAGGGTCACAGATGAACTAAGCGGTGCCCGATCGTTATCTAGGTTACGCAGCTCATGTTCCGCTGTGTCGGATTAATTTTTGCTGTATCCTGAAAATAATGGAAAAGCGGGATTTCCACGTGCCGATGTAAAGGCGGGGAAAAAGGAGGGAGACATGCTTACAAAAAAACGGACGAGATTGATCGTGTTTGCGCTCGTCATCTCGCTACTCGCCGCTTCATGTTCGCCGGTGAACAATGGTGCGACTAACGGAACGACAACGCCGGATACGGAGCCGAGCTCGACAACGGAGCCGCTTGCTTCTGTGAAACCGAGTGATCCTGGGCCATCCAATCCTCCGCGCGTTCACTTCAAACTCGCGGGACTGAAAGGTCCGACAAGCATGGGACTTGCGCCGCTTGTTATTGAGGCAGAGAAAGGGCGCGAATCGTTTGATCTGTCGTTTGAGCTTGTCGCTTCGCCGGAAGAGATTGTTCCCATGATTGTTCGAGGGGATGTCGATCTTGCCGCAGTGCCATCAAATTTGGCTTCGGTTCTCTATAACAAGACAGAAGGAAAAATTGCCGTCATCGCGATCAATACGCTCGGCGTTCTCCACGTCGTGGAACGGGGCGATTCCATCCATACGTTAAAGGACCTCGTCGGCAAGACGGTCTACGCGTCGGGCAAAGGAGCTGTTCCTGAGTACGTTTTACGCCTTCTCTTGGAAAAGAATGAGATCAACCCCAATACAGGTGTCGAGCTCAAGTGGGAGAATGACCACTCCGCCGTCGTCGCGCAAATCGCGAAAGAGGAAGGATCTGTCGCTCTCCTGCCACAGCCGTTCGTGACGGTTGCGCAGCAACAGTTAACGGATCTTCGCTCGGCGATTGACCTGAACACGGAGTGGGGAAAGGTGATCGCGGATGCGGGACTCGTGATGGGCGTGCTGATCGCGCGCAAGGAGGTTGTTGACAAGAACCCGGAAGCCGTCAAAGCTTTCATCGACCGCTATGAGGCGAGCATCCGTTTCGTGAATGAAAACACGGATGAGGCGTCCGCCATGATCGAGGAACTTGATATCTTCAACGGCGCCATCGCGAAAAAAGCGATTCCTTCCTGCTACATTCGTTTCTTTGCGGGTGCCGATATGCAGAGACAATTAGCAGGCTTTTTGGAGCTTTTGATGGAAGCGAATCCGCAGTCTGTCGGCGGCAAATTGCCGGGTGATGATTTCTATTTCGATGGATAGTAATAAGCGGAAAATGCTTTATACGGCGGGAGGGGCGCTGTTCCTGCTCTTGTTGTGGCAACTCCTCTCCACTTTGGGCGGTACGGGGTTTTTATTGCCGTCTCCTTATCGCGTTCTTAGCGCTGTCTTTCAGTTATTCGCGGAGAGTGAAAGTTGGTTGACCGTCGCGGTGTCCATGTCGGGCATCGTCCTCAGCATCTTGGTTGCCACGTGCGCCGCTGTTTTGCTCGCGTGGTCAGCATCGCGTTTTGAAAGATTGCGCTTTCTCATGATTCCCATCGTTCAGGTGATGAAAGTTGTTCCGATCGTTTCGTTCATCCTGATCGCGATGTTTTTCATGAGTGCTCGAATTCTCACGTCCTTTATCTCGGGGCTTGTCGTCTTCCCAATGATCTACAATCACCTGCTCAGCGCCTTTTTGAATGTCGATCGGCGACTTCTGGAGATGGCGCGCACGTTTTCGATGAAAAAGCGAGATGTTGTGCGCTACATCGTTATCCCTCAGGCGCGCGAAGAATTTCTTGCCGCTTCAAGCGTCGCCATCGGCATGGCGTGGAAGGCGGGCGTTGCGGCCGAAGTACTCGCTTTCTCCAAAAACACGATCGGGCGCAGGATCTACGACGCCAAACTGTATCTCGATATGGAGCGTTTGTTGGCGTGGACCGTCGTGCTTGTCATGGCGGCATTTGTCGTTGAAAAGGTGTTGGTTGCGCTGTATCGCTTGGCACTTGTACGGATCGGCGAGAGATTGCCCAAGTCGCACGTCGGCGGGCAAAGTGAAAAGGCGGCCGATGTTCGCCCCTCGACAGTTCTTGCCGATGCCGCATCGGTCGCTCAAGTTGCAGACCGAAGGGAAGAACTCATTGTGATCGGGGGCTTATGTAAAAAAATCGACCGGACGATTGTCTTTGACGATTTCAGCGCGACATTGAATTTGGATCGCCCCGTTCTCTTCGTCGGTGCTTCCGGTTCCGGCAAGACGACTTTGCTCCGCCTCATTGCGGGACTCGACGAGCAGGACTGCGGCACGATCAGCGGTGTGCCGGAGCGCGGTTTGTTCGTTTTCCAAGATAACCGCCTATTGCCTCAGTTGTCGGCAAGAGACAACGTTCGAGTCGTTCTTCCTGGGTACGACGGCGACGTTGCCGATCGGTTGCTCAGAGAACTCGATCTCTCGTCAGTGAAAGATCAGCAGGCATCGACGCTTTCAGGAGGAGAGCAGCGCCGCCTAGCTCTGGCGCGCGCACTGGCGCCCGAGTCCGATATTCTGTATCTCGATGAGGCGTTCCGAGAGCTCGATGAAAAAAATGAAACGACAGCGATCGAGCTCGTCCGTCAGGTCGCCCGAGAGAAACCGATACTTCTCGCATCGCACGATCACGGTCTTGTCGAGCGACTTAACGCTAGTGTCGTGATGATTTCAAAGCAACCGCACCGCGCATGACGTTGAATATTTGTCTGTGTCAAAAACCCGCAACTATAACGGTGCGGGTTTTTCGCGGTGTGGTAATTATTTTTCCTTGATCTCTCCGCGGTTGAATGCCTCGATCAAATCTCTCAGCTCTTGGATTCTCGCCGAAATCTCTTTGCCGAGATCAGTATGTTTTTCCTGCAAGCGGTGTTTCATCGGCTGGACGATAAAGACGCGCGGCGTGTAGCTTCCCATGTCGCTTTCAATCTTTTCGAAGTCGTGGTGTTCCGCAAGGGCGAGATGGTGTGAATTGAAGATCAGCGTGTATCCGTTGATGCCGGTCCTTCTTTGATACGCTTTCGCGAGTCCGCCATCAATGACAAACAGCTTACCGTTCGCCTTAACCGGACTCTCTCCTTCTTTCGCTTTGACGGGGACGTGACCGTTGATAATGCGCGAGGTCTCCGGATCCAATCCGAAGTTCTCGAGAATCATTTTACACGTGTCCTCATTGGCTGAATGCTCGAAGTAAGGATTGTAGACCTCTCGGCGCAACTCTTTGTCTTCGACGAAGAAATTCTCGAATGTCGACATCTGGCTTTTCCCGAACAACGGAGAGAGTGAGCCGCACCACAGGTACAACATATAGTCGCGCGCCCGTTCGCGTTTCGGCGAATCCTCCGGCTGGAAGTAAGCATCGTGAATGACGGCATTGAGCTCGTCAAAGAGTTCACGTCCGTAATATTGTTTTCCAGTGACCGGTACTTCTTGGAATGAGCCATCCTCTTTCAAGGGAACACAACCGTGGAACAGGAGATTCTTGTTGACGCTGAGATACGTCGATCCGTTGGAGTAGAGGAAGCGAATATGGCGGTGTAGCGGTTCACTGTTTCTGAAAGATGCTTCGAGACTGCGGACGAGTTCTTCTTCCTCCTGCGACAGGCGCAAGGGATCGTCGGGATCGACGGTCGGGAAGTTCGTATCGAGCATGGGATACTCCACGCCGTTGTGTACGTAGACGCCGCGCTCGAAATCGACCTTTTTGAGGACGTTGCGGTGGTCCATATTCCACCGCGTGTATTGCTCGATCAATTGTCCTTCAAGCTTGAACTGAATCACGGAAATCGCCTTGTGCATCTTAGCGGAATGCTGGTCATCGATAAACCCGAACTCCGGCGTGTCAAAGAGTCGTGTCTTGAAACGTTCGCAGGGATCGTCGGCGTATACTTTCGCCGCGAAAGAAGAGAGTGGCCTCAAATTGATCCCGTAGCCTTCTTCCATGAAATCGAACGTGTTATAACCGATGCCGATGCGGATAACGTGCGCCATGCAGGCCGTGTTGCCGGCGGCGGCTCCCATCCAGACGATGTCGTGATTGCCCCACTGAATATCGACGTCCGGGAAATCGATGAGCTCCTCCATGATGCGGTGCGGTCCCGGTCCTCGATCGTAGATGTCGCCGATCACGTGCAGTGTGTTAACGGAGATGTTCTGAATCATTTCGCACAGCGCGCCGATGAAGGCGAACGCCGTCTCCTCTTCAATGATGAATCGAATAATGCTGTTGAGGTAGTTCTTTTTGCTCTCCTCGTACGACGAGAAAAGCAGCTCCGTGATGATGACTTCAAATTCCTTCGGGATTTTTGAAAAAGTGGAATGCCATGAATATTTGACGCTGATATATTTGCTCAAATTGATGAGACGATAAATGGTGATTGCAAGCCAATCGTCCGTGATGCGTCCCGATTCTTGGAGAATCGACAAAACACGCTTCGGATCATAAACGAGGTTGGCTAATTGATTTTGCGCATCTTGAGTTAACTCGTATTCATAGAGTTCCGAAATCTTCTTACGGATGTTGCCTGATGCGCTGCGCAATAGGTGGATAAAGCCCACGTCTTCACCGTGAATGTCACTGAAGAAGTATTCCGTTCCTTTAGGCAATTCATTGATGGCACGCAGACGGATAATCTCCGCCCTTGCAGATGACGCATTCGGAAATTGTTTTGCCAGCAAGTTGAGGTATTTCAAATCGCTCATATTCCCCTCCTGTCCATCGAGTGGTTACGGTGTCTCTATTATATATAGTAAAATGATTGGCGTTGCAGTCTGAAAAAATTGTTACAGTATCTTCACCAAGAATTTACCGAATTGTTCGTGGTGCAATAATACCCCATGTGCGGGAAACCGGGCTTGCGATATCCTGTAACCGAAAGTAACAAGGAGGAGAATCAAATCATGAAGCTGATCTTGGCAAGTCGATCGCCGCGACGACAAGAATTGTTGGCGATGACGGGTTTTCCCTTTGAGGTTGCGCCCTCGTCGTGTGATGAAGACGACATGCTGAGTCAGTGGCGGCGTACGAATCCTGACCTCGATGAACGTACTTTAGTCGAGAGACTGGCGCTCGCCAAAGCGGAGGCGTCCCTGCGCGAACACCCCGATTGCCTAATACTTTCTGCAGATACGATTGTTTCGCTCGACGGTGTGCTTTTCGGAAAACCGGAAGATGAAAACGAAGCTCGAAAGATGCTTCGCACCCTCGCGGGCAAAACGCATACGGTCGACACTGGTGTCGCCCTTCTGACGGCATCGTCCGCCGATGTGTTTTCAAGTGTCTCGCACGTCACTTTCCACCCGCTTTCCTCCGCGATCGAATCTCTGATAGATCGCTATGTCGCTTCCGGATTGCCGCTCGACAAGGCCGGGGCGTACGGTATTCAGGAGCTCGGCGGATTGCTGATTTCCCGGATTGAAGGTGACTTTTTTTCGGTGATGGGTCTTCCCGTCTCGGAAGTGTATCAACGACTTGTGGCATACGACATTGATTAACAAAGACCCCGTGTGACAATTTGCTGTGGCGGAACCGACATTTACTTGATATTTTGTTAAAAGATGATGCCGTCTGACATCAGACTCGACGACGAGGCGGTACGACTGTTGGAAAAGGATAAGCAGGATAAACAAAAAATCACGATGCGCGATGTGCTACAAAAGCGCAGGCGCGGCTTTATCGTGTACCTGATCGGCGCGTTGTTGCCTATTCTTCAGCAGCTGATACAACAGGTAATGTTCAGCTATGCTTTCGGCATCATCGATGCGACGACGCGGGAGGAATCGCTCAAAAGGATTGCCGTCCTGTTCGCGGGACTTGTGTTGCCTTCGTTTTTTCATTACGTCTCACGTCGTATGCGCATCGGGTTCATGCGCGATATCCTGCTTGACATTCGTAAGCTCGGATTTCGCCGCATCATCGGTCTTCCCGTGCGCGTTTTCTCGCGCCAATCGCGGGAAGTCTATCTTTCCAATCTAGTCAATGACATCAATATCATCGAGAATGACTTTTTTCTCTCTTTCCTCAACGTCTTGTTCAATGGTGGCGTGGCGTTGTTCGGCTTTCTGATTCTTCTGTTCATCGATTACATTTTCGCCCTTATCGTTTTAGCCTTGACGATTGGTATCGGACTCTTAGGGCGGTTGTTCGCGGGTCGGCTCGTCAAGCTCAAATCGAGAGAGTCGGATGCGAACAGAGATTTTTCGCAGAAAATGTCGAATGTTTTTAGCGGCTTGGAAATCCTGAAGCTCAATCAGGTGGAAGACCGCTTTCAGGATCAGACGAATGCGTTTATTGCCGTTCTCGAAAGGGTGAAGATCCGCTTCAATATCTTCGACAGCTTTCAAAGAGGTACCATGCAAACACTTGGATATGCGTGTACGGTTCTCTCTTTTTTCTATGTCGGCATTCGCATTGCACAGGGGCAACTCGATTTAGTCCGCGGCATACTGATCGCGCAAATCACGTCAAGCTGTCTTTTCAGCATTGTTCGGATTTTCCCGCACCGCAATAAATTGCTGGCGGCGCTGGGCATCTTCGATAAAGTCGTCAACGGTGATACTGATGAAAAACAAGAGCTTGAGGCGGGAGATCAGCCTTTCTCTTTCAATCATTCGCTCGATGTAGAGGGTCTTTCCTTCTCATATGGCGATCAACGCGTCCTGCGCCACATAACCTTTTCCGTTGCGCCAGGTGAAAAAGTCCTTCTGAAAGGTGCCTCGGGCTCCGGCAAGACGACACTGCTGAATCTTCTTGCGGGTGTCTACACGGACTATGAGGGGGAGATTCGCTACGACGGGACGGAGCTGCGCACGATTCATCCCGCCTCCCAAAACAAGCGGATCGCGGAGATTTACCAAGACGTCTTCCTGTTTGAAGATACGCTTCGCCAAAATATCACTCTTTATGAAGACTATTCGGAAGAGAAAGTGCACGATGCCGTCGAAAAGGCGGGGTTGTCTGAACTCGTCAATCGTTTGCCGAACGGACTTGATACGACGCTCGAGGAGAACGGAAAGAACTTGTCAGGCGGCGAACGCCAACGCGTTTCCATCGCGCGCGCCGTGATCAGAGGCGCGACGCTGATTTTGGCAGACGAGGCGACATCGAATCTTGACGAGAGTCTGGGGCGACACGTTGAACAGACACTCCTGTCGCTCGACGCGACCGTGATCGCCATCTCGCATCGGTATTATGAGGGCGTTACGGAAAGGTATGATTCCGTTCTCGAGCTCAAGTCGGGGAATGTCATGTCGTGGCATATTAACGACTATTTCACGGAGGCTATTTGATGGTGAAAAGAAAGGAAAAAACGCCGCGCCAACCATTTCCCCTTGAGCTGAAACGGACGATTCGTCGCGCGCTGATCACGCTCCTTCCCTCTGTTCCTCCGATCACGGCAGGCCAGGCGCTTAATGTTTATCTTATTATCTTGACTCAACGCCTTCTCGACGCGGCATTGACGGGACAGTCCGATTATATTGCGGGAATCATCGCGCCGTTCTTTCTCGGGCTAGCACTCTATGTCCCCCTCGATCTCTTGTCGGCTTTTACACGCGGATGCTATATACGGCGCGCCAATACGCTCATGAAGCAACGTTACGTTGGACGTGTTTTCGCAAAGAACATCAGTGAATTCCAAAGTGAGAATCGGGCGCTGTACCTCTCAAATATCACGAATGATATGAATACTGTGGAGCAACGATATTTTGTCTCGCTCTACACTATTTTCGAGTCATTCGTCACTTTTTTTGGCGGTGTCGTTATTATCTCAATGACAAAATCGTGGATTCCCATCGTTGCGTCGGTGATCGGGGCTCTTATGATCTTCATCGGCATGCGCTCAGGTCGTACGCTTGAAAAAAGCGAGGGCGAGCGCTCGGACTTCCTGATAAAATACACTGCTTTTATCAGGGAATTTCTATCGGCTTTCCGCATCATTAAGAGTCATAACCTCGAAGATAAAATCGAGAAAGATTTCAACCGCAGAAGCACTGACGTGCAGAGCAAACGGTATGAGCTCGACAAAAAAGAGACGGTCATCCAGACGAGAAATAATGTGCGGTTTGGTTTTTTTATAGCCGTTTTACTGACGTTGGCGATGCTCGCCGTTCGGGAGGGCGGAATTACGACAGGCGGTATTCTCCTGACCATCAATGGATTTGGCATGATCATGGATGCATTGGGGCGATTGGCGGAAGCGTTCCCATCGGTCGCCTCCGTTCGCACCGTCTTTTTGCGCATGGAGGATAATCTCGAGAACAAAGAGTTGAGCGTCGAAACGGAAAGTTTTGACGGCTTCGATGGGGAGCTCGTGTTCGATGACGTCTCCTTTGCTTACGGCGACAATCAGGTGCTTCAGGATGCACGTTTCACGTTGCGCAAAGGCGGAAAATATCTCATGATCGGACCGTCCGGCGGCGGCAAGTCGACGATTCTTCGACTGGTACGCAAGTACTTCAATCCTGATCAAGGCGCCATCTTGCTCGATGGTGTCGACTTAGTCGATATTCGGCGCGAATCGTATTATCGGCATATCGCGAACGTCGAACAGCAAGTTTTTCTGTTCGAAGACACGCTTCGAAACAATCTGACGCTTTATAAGGACTACAGCGACGAAGAGATCATGCGTGCGATTGAGGGGGCGGGTTTGTCGGACTATCTCGAGCGCTTGCCGGACGGGATTGAACACATCATCGTCGACAATGGCAAGAATCTATCCGGCGGCGAACGCGCACGCGTGGCGATCGCCCGAGGACTCATCGCCCGTGCCGACTTGCTGTTGCTCGATGAGGCATTCGCAAGCTTGGACGAACGGGTTGCGCGCAACATCGAGAAGACGCTGTTATCGCTTGACGGGGTGACGGTTCTCTCTGTCAGTCATGTCCTGTTCCCCGACACGATGCCGTTTTACGATGCCGTTTTCGAAGTGAAGCGCGGGCAGGTGACAGAACTGCGGCCTGCTTGATAAGGATATTCCGCGTCTCGCATATTCAGTGATAAGTAGATTGATCGGTGTCCGAAGTCACGCAGTCAGCGTCATATTCATGATATAGTTTGAACCGGGAGTAAGCTGATTCTAGGGCATTCCCCAAAGCAGATAGAATAGAAACGAGACGAATCATGGAAACGAAAGTCACGACGATTTACGATTACAAGAGCATTGATATACCGAAGCCTCTCATTGAATTGCAACTTCCCGATTTGAGCGCCTTTATCGAGGATCAATGTCAAAAACTTGCCGAGAGACATAGCAAGTTGGAATTACCGGAAGGTCAAAAGCACGTACTCACGGACGAGATGGTCCAGGCGGAGGATTTGCCGGGCATCACTACCGTGGAAGAGTATAAGGACGCCATGCGTCGTGAAATTCCGTTCACGATCAGATCGCAGCAGTCGCACATGATTGTCTCCGATTTTCTCGTGCCTCAGCTCGTGCAACGCAGTACCTTTGAGATCAACGATGAAGAGGCGACGCGGGAAAGCAAGCATCGACTGAACATCTTTGAGGAGAAAGCAAAAGAGCAGGGGTTGTCCTTGGAAGCTTACGGACAAAAAGAATTCGGCGTCCCGACCATGGACGAGGGAGAAGTGCGCCAGTATGTCCTCTATCTCGGACGGACGTCGTTTCTGTTTCGCGTTCTCGCGCAAGAATACTTGAGACAAAGAGGTGTCACGCTCGATGTTGTCTCGTACGCAGAATATGTAAAGAGCATCGCTGAAACGACAGGTATGGAAGAAGACAACGTCCGGGAGGTTCTCCCGATCCACATCTATATGGATGAAGTGCCGACTGTTTCGATGCTCGATGAAATGGCTTCATGGGTGTATTCGCAGATTACGTTTGACGAGTAGCAAGACTACTTATTTTTACGGTATGTAATGTACTGATAGCCTGTTCTTAAACATCATTAATAATTAGGG
>JAAZKT010000072.1 GCA_012799695.1 Clostridiaceae bacterium | reverse complement strand
TATCGAATACGACAGCGAGGAATTCCATAGCAGCGCGTCAGAAATATCGAGAGACCGGGAACGCACCGCTCACTTGGAAGCGGAAGGCTATCGAGTTGTATCAGTAGGCTACTCTCAACTCAACAACTTGAAAGCCTTTCGCAACTTATCGCGCCAGCTTTCCCGCCTAATAGGAAAACGCATCTACATCCGTGCGAGGAAGTTTTTTGAGAGTTTCGTTGCCCTGCGCGACCTTCTCCTCAGAAAAGGGCACAGTATTCGTTCACGTTTCCGCAAAATCCACAAGAACGAGATTCCCTGGCATACCGGCGTTCATATCGCGTATCGAATCTACCTCGCCGCCTGGAACCGACTCATCCGACACCCAAACCTCCCCTTAGTCTTAACGCGAGCGCCTTGAGTGCCTCCTGTCTCAAGTTATCATCCAGTGCTAACAGTTTATTTTGTGTAGCTCTATGACCAAAAGCGTTATCACAGGCTCAGAGCTTATTCAGTACGCCACGAATTCTCATTTTCATCAGAGTTTTCTACCAAAACCGCGTAGCGAGAGCACATAAACGCCTCCAAAACAACAAAATCCACCTTAAGCGCACTATTTCCATCACAGCTCCACCCCAACTCCCACCCTCTCTGTACAATTTCTCAACTTGCTTCGGAAAACTGCGACATGAGGAAGAAGGTTGGCTTCTTTATGTGGACTAAAAGTGACAGATCGACCATGCGGCGCACGTCCCAAGTACAGTTTTTCAACTTACTTCGAAAAAATGTGACAAAGTGGAAGAGAATTCCCCTTTTAAATCGGGTGTAAGAAACCAGTTCGTCCTTTCAGTTCGTTTTTCTTGTACAATTTTTCAATTTATACTGAAAAACTGTGCTCGTGGTGGCAATTCGTCAGCGTAGTTTGAAAAAATATCTCTCTTGTCGTCCGGTGAGGAGGGGCTTTGGCAATTCGATAATGTGGTCTAAATTAGGAACAAAAAAAAGAGACGACTCAGGATTGCATCCATTTTGTCGTCTATTTTTGGTGCCGGTGGCCGGACTCGAACCGGCACGGGGTTCCCCCCATCGCATTTTGAGTGCGACACGTCTGCCATTCCATCACACCGGCAAATCGTTTCTATAAAGAACGGACCGCCCACCAAGGAACGATCCGTCAGACAAGTGGTGGGGGAGAGTGGATTTGAACCACCGAAGTCGTTGACAACAGATTTACAGTCTGCCCCCTTTGGCCGCTCGGGAACTCCCCCGTCTAAGCTTGTCTGCGTTGGTGGGCCATCAGGGACTTGAACCCCGGACCGACCGGTTATGAGCCGGCTGCTCTGACCAACTGAGCTAATGGCCCACGCGTCCTGAACGGCACTACGTGATTATATGAACGTTTATCCCATTTGTCAAGTCAATCACTTTCGAGACATTGACTCTTTTAAGATGACCAATTGGGCTTTGAAATGCCTTAGATCCGTTGTCTTTTTTCCATCGAAATTTCCTAGACATTTGCATTATTTAAATATTTAAAAGTGAGTTTCTTATGAATATACATAGTTTATTCCACTAAGTAGCCAGCATTGATACCTCCGAGATGATTAGATATAGCGTATTACACTAGCATGATGTACTTTTAGAAAATGCCTAAAAGCTTGTTAATTCATTGTATTTTATACAAATATGTTGCCCGCAGTGCTTTCATTAATATAGCATTTTGACTTTTGCAGCGATGGGGAGATTGTGTATAATACTTTGAAAGGAAATCAATTATGGCTTGTGTGCCTTGAAGTGAAGCGCTTGGCAACTTGTCATAAGCGATTCCGACTGTTACAATATTGGAAAGTGTGTCTAATTTGTAGCGACACAATATCAAAAATGGAGGAAAAAAAATGAAGAAAATCTTTGCGATTCTCTTGTCAGTGCTTCTTCTGATCGGTTTAGCGGCTTGCGGGCCCAAAACCCCGGTGCAAACCGACCCGCCTAGTTCTGAAAAACCGACAACGAAGCCTACAGAGACTGAAGCGCCATACGTTCCCACTGACCCGAACTATGGAACCGTCATCTATGGTTCGAGCACCGAAATTTCCGGTGACTGGGGACGCGCTTTCTGGACAAACAACGCGACAGACGCCCTCATCCGAAGCCTTATTGATGCATATGGAACCATCGTAACGGACTTCGGCGCTGCTTACGTTGTGAACCCGACCGTTGTCGAGAAGATGGAGACGGAAATTGTTCCTGGCGCTCCGCCGGAAGGTCAGGAGCGTGAAGAGGGTGTTAATTACGACACCAAAATTTTCAAGATTACCATCAAGAAAGGTCTGACCTACAACAATGGCGATCCGATCACAGCGAAAGACTTTATCGCCAGTGCGCTCTTCGCCTGTACGCAAGAGATGCTCGATCTCGGCGCGAAATCAACAGCCGCATTGACATTTGTCGGCGGTGAGGCTTTCCAAAAGGGTGAGGCGGACGTGGTAACGGGTATCCGTTTGTATGACGACTACACATTCTCATTTGAGATTGTCGCCGATAAACTCCCATACTACTACGACATCACATATGCCGGTGCTTCTCCGATGCACTACAAGCGTTGGTTCGGCGAAGATGTTGACATCAAGGACGACGGTGAGGGTGCCTACTTCAACGAAGCGTACACACTCGAAAACATCACACCTTTCGTCGAGGCGGAGCGTTTTGCTTCCGAGAACCGTGTATCTGCCGGCCCGTACACGCTAGAGACTTTTGACAAGGCTGCGTTGCAGGCGACACTCGTAGCGAACGATAAGTTCGCCGGTGACCTCTACGGCAACAAGCCTGAAGTCAAGAAGATCGTCATCATCAAGGCTGAGGACGCGACATGGGCGGACGCGTTGAAGACAGACATCTTCAACGTCTACGACCATATCACCGGCGGCGCTGACATCGACACGGCTTTGGATATCGTCGATGAGAAAGGCATGCAGTACGTCCAGTATGACCGTGCCGGATACGGTAAGCTGATGTTCCAGTGCGACTTCGGACCGACACAGTTCATCGACGTGCGTCATGCGATCGCTTATCTGCTCGATCGTCCTGATTTTGCTGACGCATTCACATCCGGTTGGGGCGGACTCGTCCACGGACCTTACGGCGTTGCGCAGTGGATGTATCTCGATTCTGAAGAATGGCTCGAGGACAACCTCAACAAGTACACCGCTGATCTTGATGAAGCCAAAGCAGCGCTTGACAAGGCAGGATTCAATTTGAACGACAAGGGTGAACCCTATAAGGATGGACTCCGCTACAAGAAGGTCACAGAGGAAGAAGCCGGCGACTACAAGCACAACGTCAAGCTTGATGACGGGACGATTCTGATGCCTCTGATTATTGAGTGGCTCTCTACCGAAAACAACCCGGTCTCCGAGCTCCTGAAGGTCAAACTTGCTGAGAGTGACAACACGAAGGCCGCCGGTGTGCAGATCAACCGTACAGAAGTTACCTTCTCCGAACTGCTGAATTACATGTATCGTGATGCTTCAAAGGGTGATCAGTATAAGGTTCCGACTTTTGGTATGTACAACCTCGCGACGAACTTCTACCCGGCTTACGACCAGTCGTACTACTGGACTCTCGATCCGGTTCTCGTTGAGCAAGGCTACAACTCCAACTATTTGTTTGACGAGCAGATGGACAAGCTCTCAATGGATATGGTTTACGGCGTTGAGTCCGGTGATGACGAGAAGTATCTCGGCATCTGGCGTCAATTCATCCAGCGTTGGAATGAGCTCCTCCCCGAGGTCCCGCTCTACTCCAACACGTACATCACAGTCATTCCCGACTGGCTCCTAGATTACGAACAGACGGCATTCTGGGGCTTCGCAGATGCGATCATCGGCGCAAAAATCAAGAAGTAATTAGTTGCGCTCAGCTCGCCTAGTTTAAGCTAGGTTAGGGATGGGGGCGGTCCTCAAAAGTCCGCCCCCATTCTCGCTTATTTTCTCATGTAGAAAGGATGTCACAATGGGCAAGTATGTCCTGAAGCGTCTGGTTTACATCGTCATCGTCTTTTTTGTCATCTCGTTCCTGATGTATGCACTCTATAACCTCATTCCAACTGATCCTGCAAGAGCTCAGTTGGAACCGATGCGTCAGCAACTTAAACCTGAAGAGTACATCCGTATGTACAAGCAATTACGAAAGGAAATGGGACTTGACGACCATTTGGTGATACGATATGCACGCTGGATGGGAATCATTAAAGGTTTGAAAGGTAAATTTGATGGACTTTTACAGGGTAATTTCGGTTACTCGCAAACATTTAAGAAACCTGTTGTTCAACAAATTTCTGAACCGATGAAGAACACAATATTCATCAATATATTCGCAACGATCGCCGCCCTCGGCATTACCTTACCTCTCGGTGTCTACTGTGCTGTACACAAAGGTAAGAAGTTCGACACAACAGTGCAGACCATGTCTATTCTTGGATACAGTCTTCCGATCTTTATCATTTCATTGATTTTTATGTACTTTTTTGTCGTACGTTGGGGCATATTTCCGTTAATGGGTTCGAAAACGCCTAACGCTACTTACGAACCCGGATCGTGGGAAGCATTTGTTGACAAAGTTTACCATATTGCGTTGCCCGTCATTGTGATGACGTTTGCGTCGCTTGGCGGTATGACGCGTTACGTACGATCTTCCATGATTGAGGCGCTAGGAACGGATTACATCCGCACCGCGCGCGCGAAGGGGCTCAGGGAAAAGGTCGTCATCTATTCACACGCTTGGCGCAATGCACTCTTGCCGATTATCACGAGTATCCTCGCATGGTTCCTCGGAATTTTCGGCGGCTCCGTTATTATTGAAAATACGTTTTCCCTGAATGGTATGGGCAAGCTCTATTGGACTGGACTCAACACTCTCGACTTTGAGCTCGTACTCGCCATACAGATGTTCTACACTGTCGTGTCGCTGATCGGGTCGCTCTTAATCGACTTAAGTTACGGCATTGTCGATCCGCGCGTTCGCGTGAACAAGTAGGGGGGATATATATATGAGTAAAAAAATGAAAAATAATACCCCTAAGAAGAAAAAACGCAGCACGTTAGCTCGGTGGTTCCGGCAAACAGTTCTTAGGAAGCACGATATCGACTATGACAATCCTGAAGTGATTGAAACGCCGCTTAAAATTGTTGCACAGAACTTTTTTGCAAAGAAAACGGCCGTATTCGGCGTTGTGGTGTTCTTGCTGATACTGCTCGTTGTTTTGATCGGACCGTATTTCTTCAAACTGAATCTCGGTGAGCATGAACAGACTCTCATCCATGTCCCGCCTTCAAACAATATGATGAAAATACCGAAGGAAATGCACGGACGCATTAGCGACATCGCTCCCGGGACAACGTTCGGTATAGGAGTTGATGTTGACGGAAAAGTCTATTCGTGGGGGCATACGCGTGTCACGGAGCGCATCGACTTGAAAGATATTCCCGACGAAGTGCAGGAGGCCGATCTGAAGATGATCGCTGCCGGGATGGACCATGCCGTCGCTCTCGACACAAACGGAAAACTCATGGTTTGGGGTAATACGCGAAGATCTCAAGCTCGCTTCACCCCGGATATGGAAAAAGCGCAAAAATCGGGTAAGAACTGGAATATCGTTCAATTAGAAGCCGGAATGCAAGTTTCCGCTGCTCTCGATGAGGGCGGCTATCTCTATCTTTGGGGGAATAGAAGCAACTTCGACCTCGGCATTAAAAGAGAATACCAAGGCAATATCGCAAAAATTGCCTTCATGGCGAACGAATACATTTCATTGCTGAAAGACGGTAATGTTGCCTACACGGGTATTAAAGGCAAAGGATCACCGTTCAGCAAAATCCCCGATGAATTGCTCCAAGGTAAAACAGTCGATATCGCCGCGACCGACAGGACGTGCGCCGGATTAACTGAAGACGGTAAAGTCTATTTCTGGGGACGTCTCGAAAAGGGCGAAAATGAAATGCCCGAGATCGATTCCAAGATCATTAAAATTGAAGGCGGTCGATTCCACTACAGTGCTTTGCTTGAAAACGGCAATGTCGTCAGTTGGGGCAACAATGACTACAACCAAGCGAAAGCTCCCGCGCAAGTCACTTCCGGCGGTAACGTTAAAGAATTGTACGTCGGTAACTTCCAGAACTACGCCATTCTTGAGAATGGCGAGCACGTGACATGGGGGCTTTCAGGATTCCCGCTGGGAACGGATAATTTTGGCCGTGATATGCTCGTCCGCATTATCAATGGGGGGCGTGTCACGATGCTTGTAGGTGCGATCGCTGTTGTCATCGCGACGATCATCGGCGTTATTTTAGGTGGACTTGCCGGTTACTTCGGCGGTACTGTCGATATCGTTATTATGCGTATATCGGAGGTTGTCGGAGGACTGCCGTTCATCCCGTTCGCCATGATCCTGTCTGCCGTCATCGGCTCTCGACTTGATCCGACGCAGAGAATGTATTTGATCATGATCGTACTAGGTATTCTCAGTTGGGTTGGTACGTGTCGTCTTGTTCGTGCACAGTTCTTCGCTCAACGCGAGATGGAGTATGTCACAGCGGCGAAGGCGATGGGTATTAGAGAGGGCGCCATCATTTTCCGTCATATCTTACCCAACGTATTTTCGCTTCTCTTGGTCAGTATGACCCTTGACTTCGCGACAAGCATGTTGACTGAATCAACGCTCTCTTACCTTGGTTTCGGTATTCCGTTGCCGACTCCGACGTGGGGCAACCTGCTCACCGGTGCGAACAACTCAATCATCATTCAACAGTATTGGTGGAGATGGGTATTCCCCGCCGTTATCTTCGGAATGTGTACCATCTGCATCAACTTAATCGGTGACGGTCTGCGCGATGCGATGGATCCGAAATCGACTGAGCGTTAGGGAGGGGGATACAGATGTCACTATTGGAAGTTAGAGATTTAAACACATTCTTTAGAACGAAGCACGGTATCGTCAAGGCTGTGAATGGCGTTTCCTACACCGTTGAGGCTGGAAAGACGCTCGGTATCGTCGGTGAATCCGGATCCGGGAAAACTGTATCCGCGATGAGCATCCTGCAGTTGCTCGACACGAACGGTTTCATCGAGAGCGGGAGCATCAAATTCGACGGCCGTGAATTGACAACACTAACGCGACGCGAGATGTACGAGATACGCGGTAACGACATTTCGGTCATCTTTCAGGAGCCTATGACAAGCCTCAACCCCGTTTTTACGGTTGAACGCCAAGTTTCCGAGCCGTTCATGGTTCACCAAGGCTTATCGAAGAGAGAAGCGGCTCTTCGCGTCCTCGATATGTTGAGAGACGTTCGCATCCCTAACCCGGAAGTTGTCACGAAGCAGTATCCGCACCAATTGTCGGGCGGTATGCGCCAGCGCGTCATGATCGCGATGGCGTTGGCTTGCAGACCGCGTATTCTGATTGCCGATGAACCTTCGACGGCGCTCGACGTCACGATTCAGGCCCAGATTCTCAAATTAATGAACGATCTTCAGGAAGAGAAGGGGACATCCATCATGTTCATTACGCATGACCTCGGCGTTGTGTGTCAGATGGCCGACGATGTCGCCGTTATGTACTGCGGACAAGTCGTAGAGATGGCTCCTGCGCGAACGATTTTCGGTAAACCGCAATTCTCTCATCCGTATACGGAAGGATTGCTGTTCTCGATACCGCGTCTCGACACGCCGTCCGATGTTCGCCTTGAGGCAATTCCCGGTGCCGTACCGCATCCTCTAAAGTTGCCCGACGGCTGTAAATTTGCGCCTCGTTGCAAATATGCGACAGAGCGATGCAAGGTAGAGGAACCCGAATTGGTCGAAGTCCAACCTGGCCAAGGTGTCCGCTGTTTCTACCCTGATTTGAAGGAGCGCAGAAAAGATGGATAAAAAGCAGGATCAAGCGGTCTTATTCAGAATTCAGAATTTGAAGCAGTATTTCCCTGTTGGCAGGGGACGCTATTGCAAAGCCAATGACGGAATTACGCTCGACATTTACAGCGGTGAGACGCTGGGTCTTGTCGGTGAATCAGGTTGCGGCAAATCGACGCTCGGACGCACGCTTCTTCAGCTTTATAGACAGACTGACGGACGATCTCTCTACTACGGACGAACGGAGCATGAGCTTGCTCCCAAGTACGTCAAAAAGACAATACGAAAACTCGAAAAACTCCGTAAGTTGTACCGTGAAGCGAAAGAGGACGTGAAGAAAGCCGAAAAGGCATATGAAAGCGCTCCGGAAGGCAAGCATAAATTCATTGCACAGGAAGAGCTCCAGAATGCCCAAACAAAAGAATCTAACGCGCTGTTCGATATGACAAAAGTTGTCGGCGGACTGATCGTTTACGAGGATCTTTCAGAAGTGAAAAAGCGCTACATGCTTGTCTTCGATATCGCGAAAAACATCCGTAATATTGAGCTAAAGAAGCTCCTCGTTGAAAGAGATTATGCCGACGCCGTCTTCAAGGTCGAGAAGCTCAATGAGCAGGGCAAGAGCAGTGACGCCGCGCTTCTTAAAGCTGAAAAGCATCGTGAGCGCATCGAAGCCTTGGACAATCAGATTGAAGAGAAGAACATCGAGTTGAGCACGGCGGAGGTCAAGCTGAACGAACTGCGTGAAGCTAAAGCCGGCGATCCCGAATTTGAAAAATATGAGGCGATGCGTGATGACGGTATCGATCTTGCACGTCTGAGTTACAACGAAATTCGCCATTTGAGATCTGACTTGCAAATGATCTTTCAGGATCCTTACTCATCCTTGAATCCGCGTATGACCGTTGCCAACATCATCGGCGAGGGATTACGGGCTCACGGGAAGTTTAAGAAGCGTGACGAGCGCATGCAGGAGCACATTCTTAAAGCGATGGATGATGCCGGTCTGCAAAGCTACTTTATCTATCGCTACCCGCACCAATTCTCGGGCGGTCAAAGGCAGCGTATCGGGATTGCGCGTTCGCTCGCGATGAACCCGAAGTTTATTGTCTGTGACGAGGCGGTTTCCGCGCTTGACGTATCGATTCAGTCTCAGATCATCAACTTGTTGAAAGATTTGAAAGATGAGCAGGATCTGACTTACTTATTCATCACGCATGACTTGTCCGTCATCAAGTACATCTCCGACCGCGTCGCCGTCATGTACCTCGGCAACATCGTTGAGTTGGCACCGACGGATGAGCTGTTCGAGAACCCGAGACATCCGTACACACAAGCGCTGATGAGCGCCATTCCGACGACAGACCTCGACGATACGCGCGAGATGATCCCCTTAGAGGGCGACATCCCAAGTCCAGTCAATCCGCCGGATGGCTGTAAATTCAATACGCGCTGTAGCTATCGCACGGAAGTCTGTTTCCACGTCGTACCCGAGTGGGAAGAGGTGGGCAATGACCATTTCGTCGCCTGTCACCACAAACTGCCTGTAGGAAGCGGGATTGGCGATCTTAAGAATAGGTCAGAGACGGAAGAACTGAGCAGTAACCCAACCGCTTAATTTGTCGCACACACGCTGTAGCTGATCGGGTGCGCAAAAGCGCACCCGATTTATTTGCATATCTTCACTTATGTATCGAGTAATTGAGCAACGTCGACCGTTATTACTCGTGTCTTCGCTTATCCACAAAGATAAAAATCATGGTATGCTTACGATGAAAGGATGAAACAGATCAATGATTTTTCGAAGAAAATATGAGCGCGCCGTCGAATTTCAAAAGGAAAAAATGAAGGGCGTCGAAAAAGCTTCCGAGAATACCGACATCGAGAACGTGATGGAAAAAGGCGATAAAATGGCCATGGTCATTGCCGCTCTGATCACGATTCTTCCCGTCTGCATCCTCCTTCTTTCAATCATGGCCTTATTAGGTTATCTCTTCGTTGTTCGCCCATAGTAAGTCTTGCGATATCACGACACAGAGCACTTGTTTTACGATTAATTGGGGCTGTCTCAAAACCGCTCAAGAGTAAATGGTTTCGAGACAACCCCTTTCATGTTAGAGAAAGGCGCTACTCGAAATGAACCGAGTAACGCCTCCAAAACTGGTCGAGGTGACAGGACTTGAACCTGCGGCTTCTTGCTCCCAAAGCAAGCGCGCTCCCAACTGCGCCACACCTCGCAGAGACCATTTTAATGTGTCACCATCAAATCGTCAAATTTGAAATTGAACGTTGAGGAGTCTGTTCGCATGAATTTGTTCGGTGGCATTCACTGTATTCCGTATAAGGAAACCCATGTTTTCTGTCCCTGTGATAAAATACTTATCACATGCGATTGATGCGCTTTTTGATTTTTCATTCAAGAGAGGAGATTCCAATGTCATTGGATGATCTGAAGACGGCAAATTTTTTCCATATTGAGCCAGATTCTATTTTTTATAAATTCTTTTTGGAATCCACTTATCCGTGGGAACTGCTCGACAAGATCGGCGATTTTGTCAAGACAATCGGCTCTTCGCTTTCCTTGTCCGATTATGAAAAGGTTGGCGACGACGTCTGGATTTCTAAGGAAGCAACTATCTACGAATATACGACAATTAAAGGTCCTACGATTATCGAATCGGGCGTAGAGGTCAGACCAGGAGCGTTTATCCGCGGCAAAGCCTACATCGGTCCGCGATCTGTTGTGGGTACGGCTACTGAGATCAAGAATTCATTTCTGATCGGTCATGTGGAAGTGCCTCATTACAACTACGTTGGCGACAGCATCCTAGCCTTTGGAGCTCACTTTGGCGCCGGTTCGATAACTTCGAATCTCCGTGCCGATAAGGGCGATATAACGGTCCGCTACAAGGGCGAGAGTATCGACACGAAGCTTCGTAAATTTGGCGCGATCGTGGGTGAGTCTGCTGAAATCGGCTGTAACGCCGTGTTGAATCCAGGCGTTCTGATTGGTGAAAAGAGTGTCGTATATCCCTTGTCTTCGGTGTTCGTGTCCGTGCCCGCTCACCATATTCATAAGCAGACCGGTGAGATCAAATGCCAGATTCGTCACAGATAATATCGCTTTCACCACGAAAAGACTTTTAGAACGCTCCAAATCCGCTTCAATAGACAATATCTCGGTTCGTGTAACGTATTTGTAGGTGGAGAGAAAAAAGATATTCCCTCAAAAAGACAACATCTCGCGTTCGCGTCGTCTCTTAGCGGTCATATGGTAGAATATCCGTATGATTTTGACTCTCTTCATCGTCTTTATTTGCTCGCTTATTCTCTTTTGGAAGGGAATTCTCGGGTATTACATCGGGTTTGCTCTGATGGCGTCATCTTTGGGGGCCATGATCTGGATTCAGATCAGGAATATTCAGATTAGGCGCAGCATCAAGTCCGATGCACGTGAACGGAAGGCGAAGTGGGGCGGCGAGCTGACGGTTGTCTCCGGTCTTTCAAGCTTGTCCGGGACTCCTTGCAGACTCTTCATTACGAGATATGATGAACTTATCGTAGAAGACCCCATCAGTGAGCGTGTCATTCCGCTCGACGAGATTGAGAGAATAGTCTTGCTATACGGAAAGACGCTTGAATCGTTGAACGACGTTCAAATCGGTGAGGAAGCCGGCTTCCATTCGGTACCGAGATTTTCCCACGTCCGCGCTTGGATCGCGCGTAACCCGCGTTCGAGAAAGCGACTCTTCCTCGCCGTAAGATTTCGAAAACCGTTAACTGTAGCAGAGTATTCTGAAATGGCTGTTTTTTCAGATCTCCACCAATTGGGTAATCTCGACGCTTTCGGTTTGAGACCTGAGATTGCTGTGAGGACGGCAGTTCTGCCTCGAAAACTCCATAAAGGGAAAATGCTCCACCGCGGCGTACCGATGCACTTTTCTAAAATCCGTCGCGAATACCGCGATGAACCGAGACGGCAAATACACAGACATGCGCATAACGATTTAGGAACCGTGATTTCTCCTCACAGTACCAAGTTGGCATCCACCGGTGAACACGATTTCGATTCAAAATCCCTGAATTATTTGCCTTCGGTCGAGAATCCCCCCGGGGCAAAAGTCAAAAAGAAAGAAGCTGTCACAGATGAGTAGAAATGTAGAGGACGCAATCGTTCTTTGCCGATCGATTGAACAGAATATCGGTCGCGTCATAGTAGGCAAGGAAACGACGATACGGTTAATCATGATCGCTTTGACCGCCGGCGGTCATTTGCTCATTGAAGATGTACCCGGCATTGGGAAAACGACAATGGTGCGTGCACTCGCACGTTCGCTTGATTTGCAGTTTTCGCGTATTCAGTTTACCCCCGACGTCATGCCCTCCGATGTGACGGGGTATAACATCTTCAATCCGACAACAGGTGAGTTTGAGTTCCGCCCAGGCGCCATCATGACCCAGATTCTTCTCGCGGATGAGATTAACAGAACATCACCGAAGACACAGTCGGCGTTGCTGGAGGCGATGCAGGAAAATCAGGTGACGGTAGATCGACGGACTTACCATCTGCCCCGGCCTTTCATTGTGCTCGCGACACAGAATCCGATCGAACAGCAAGGAACCTACATACTCCCCGAAGCGCAGCTCGATCGTTTTATGATGCAGATAACGCTAGGCTATCCTAGTTTTGAAGAGGAGATCAATATATTGGATCGCTTTTCGGAAGATGAGCCGATGGAGACGTTGCAACCCGTCGCTTCCGCCGAGGACGTGATCTGGTTGCAGGAGACGGCACGCAAGATCTACGTGTCAGAACCTATCAAACAATACATTTCTCATCTTGCGCAAAAGACGCGATCGCATCGCGACGTCGAGTTGGGTATTTCGCCACGTGCAACGCTGATGCTTCTCCAAGCTGCCAAGGCACGGGCTTTGCTTGAGGGGAGGGGATTCGTCGTTCCGGATGATGTGCAACAGCTCTTCCAACCGGTCCTGCAACACAGGCTTTTGATCCGTGCGGAAGGGCGTGTACAGGGCATTGATTCCGCACAAATTCTCGAAGTCGTTTTGCGACAGGTGCCAGTTCCGACACGTCAATGACCGGTTTTCTTGTCATTTGCCTTTTACTCATTCTTCCGCTAATCGGAGGAGCGAGCTACCTCGGCTATCAGGTTTTCTCGATCCTTCTTTTGACGCTGATCGTTCTGATCATCGTCTCATTTTTTGAGTTTCTTTACATCAGGAGACGGCTAAAGATAGGAACTTTTAGAGTCGTGTCGGAGATGCCTCGCGATGAGATCGTTCACTTCATTCTCCCTGTTCGCCTTGAAACGCGTTGGCTACCTCTGCGGATCAAGCTGACAGCGCGTTATGGCTCAGAAGACAAGACGGTTCGCGCTCAGAAAGAGATTTCTTTTCGCGACTTAAGGGCAGGTGACGATGTCGAACTGTATTTCTCCGTCGCGGCTCGCCACTCCGGCAAACTCATCCTCGATGAGGCTCGTATCGAAGTGCGAACTTTCTTCGGGCTTTTTAAATTCCGTAAATTGTTCCGCCATCGCGACCGTCCGATGATGACCTACGTTCTGCCACTTCCAAATAAAACAGACGATACATTGATACGAGCTTTTCAACAAGTTGAGGAGAGCGATCTCGCAAAGCGTCGCGTTGAAGAAAGAAGCGATGAGATCGACACACTGCGCTCGTACCGCGAAGGAGATGAAATCAGGAGGATCCATTGGCAGGTCAGCTCACGCTTGAATGAATTTGTGGTCAAACAGTACGAGGCCCCTCTAGCGATTGAGACACACATTCTATTCGATGATTTTACCGGCTATTCGTTGGTGAACGATGTGAAGGAATGCGATGAAGCGTTGACGCGTCGAGATCACATTCTCGATCAGGTTTCGGGTGCGATCGTTTGGCTCTTGGAGCGCGAGATGCCCGCATCGCTCCATACATTCTCCGCAGACTCTTTAGGCGAGCGTATAAGCATAACGAATGAACCCCTGCGCTACAGGCGCTTGTTGGCGATGATTGAGCCCGATATGTCTCCCACACTGGGAGAATCGATCGAGAGGCAGAGAGGGTCTAGATCGCGCGATCGCTTTCTTTTGTTTTCATCGCGTATTTCAGAGACGACGGCCGCCGCGATCATTGCACTTCAGCGGAGAGCTTACCAAGTCATCTATTTCTACTTCAGACAGGAAAGCCAATCTCGAGAGGAAGAGAATGCTCTGAGAATGCTTCGACGAGCGGACATAGAAGTATTCGAAGTGGCTACGCGATATGCTGACTCGGGTGTTGACGGTTTTGAAAGTTTGGGGCCTAAATATGCATAAATTAAGACGACAAGCCCCATCACCATCCGTCCTTTCCATTGGCGGACGTCAAATGAAGGATAGACTCGACGCGCCCTTGACGAATGCGAGAACTCAGCTCATCATACAGGCGTTTTTCATGATGGTGTATACGTACGCTTTGACTCACATTTTGCTCTTCGCTATCGAGTTGCCGGTAAAAATTCTCCCGCTTATTGTTGTGATTGTTGTGTCTTTCGTCGCTTGTTTTATTTTTCTTAGATTTAAACGTGCTTTTATCGCCGCGCTTGTCGTCTTTGCCGTAGTAGTCGTTCCTGCACTTGTTTGGCCTAACGCTAAATTCTTCCACGCGATCAGCGAATCGCTCTACGCTCTCATCGACAAAGTCAATGATTGGTTTTACACAGTTTTCTACCAAATTCAAACCCCGAATATCGATTATTCAAGTGTCTCGATTCTCTTCGCCTTCCTGATCAGCATCTTCATGTTCACATGGATGAATCTCTCCGCCGCGCCGTTCGCCATGGGGCTCGTCGCTTCCGTCGCTTACGGTCTCAGCGAGTACTTCACTGAAGGGGCTCATGGAATAGAGATTAAAATCCTCTATCTCTTGGCTATGCTCGTCGTGTTGCGCTTTTTGGCGGAGAGGAAGCCGGCAGGCAGTCGATACGCATCGCTCAGCGAGATGACGAACAAAGAAATCAAGTTGAGTTCTGGCGAGACGTCGAGGCGAAATTGGGCGGCCTTTGTTGCTTTTTTGCTGATGTGCTTCATCGTTTTATCCCATGTCGCGCTGCCGACTGATTTCTTCCATAACAAATGGCTAGACGATCAGATTGCTAGTATGGTCGGCAAAAAACACGGCCGAGGCGATCAAGCGCTAGGGTATAAGGAGTTCTCCTTGAAAGAGTTCGGCTATTATCCGCTAGAAAGAAGGATTGGCGGAGCTGCAAGGCCGACAAATACTCCCTTTCTCAGAATCCATACGGACGGTCGACCTCTCTGGTTGAAAGGAACCGCTTATCAAATATACACGGAACAGGGATGGATTTCCGAGGGCATGAATCCTAATTGGCGTTTCGGGCATCAGGCAAATCAGGAGGCGCAAAGTAAATACATTGGCGTTCCCAACGTGAACGAAGAAGATTATATGAAGCTCGTATTGCGCAGGACTCGCGTATCGATCACTCCCGAACAGGATCAGCAAGTCGTCTTTCAAAGCGGCAGACCGCGCCTTTACTCGCGTAACAATGACAAACGGGCATTCAACGCGTATTTCAACACGTCGGGACACTTATATCTTGACAGTCTCATCCCGGAGAACGGTTATTCGTCAGTAGGTCAGTCGTTCAATGTGCTTCACTTGCGAACTTCTGAGGAAATTACGCGGTTTGGTGAATTATATGATATTGCATACGGACAACCATCACAGCGATTGACAAAGGAAGATCGGGCTCTCTATCTGGCTCTTCCTGATTTGCCCGACTTGGAATCACGCGTCATGGAATTCGACGAGACCTTGCATCGTTACATTTATAAGCGTGTGAATGCGATATCTGATGCCGACATCATCGCCCTGATTCGAGAGACGTTGTCTTCACGTATGACGTATACACTCAGAGCCGCCACGCCAAAAGAGGGTGAGGAGTTTGTCGGTTGGTTTCTCCGCGAGAAGAAAGGATATTGCACCTTTTTCGCGACAGCCGTAACTGTTCTTGCGCGTGAAGCTAAAATCCCCGCACGTTATGTCGAAGGCTTTCTAGTACCCGCCACGGAGCCCGGAACGGCAAAGAGGCAAGTCCTGACCGGATTGAACGCCCATGCTTGGGCTGAAGTATGGATCGAGGGCGCCGGCTGGATCCCTGTCGATGCGACACCGGGGAGAGTACTTGACGACATGGCGCGATCCGATTATGCAGCACAGCACGAGAGCGAAATCGAAGATCCTCCTCCGACTGAACCGCCTGAAGAGACAGAGCCCACCGAAACAATTGAGCACACGTTGCCGGAGCCCGACCCTCAGGAAACCACTCAACCGAGCGGGACGGGACGTTCCGGATCAGTCATCTGGTTGTTATACTTTGTCCCGCTTTTGATCTTCTTGTTATGGCGACAGTTTATTTTCAGAATCAGGCATCGCGAGAAGTATATCGAGTACAAGTTGTCGCGTTGGGGTATGAAAAAACTCGTCATTCGCATTATGTGGGACATCTTCACTTTGTGGGCATTAGACGGGAAACATCGCAAAGATCACGAATCGATCCGCTCCTTTATACTGCGCGTGGAAATCTCGCGTTATACAATGTTTCCGCCCGAGTTGATCCGGTTCATCGAGCGCGCGCTTTATGCTCCGGAAGGAACCACGATCATTCGCGATAATGAATCACTTCGGACATTACTTGATTTCTATCGCGAAGAAGAAGTTTACCTGCGAAAAGTACTTGAGAGAAAACGCTGGATCTTTTACCGCTGGCTCACATCCAAGCGACATCCATTTTGATGGAATGAGGGTTGCGATACGCATTATTTGACATGAAATCGGAATGTGACGAAAAAAAATATATAACGGAACACGAATTCGACGAACACATCGCGATCGTGAAAGACTGGACGGACACTTTTATCCACGATACCGGCGATGCGCCCACCTATTATATCCGTACGTTCGGTTGCCAGCAGAATGACCGCGACAGCGAGCTCGCCGCAGGTATTTTAGAAGAGATGGGCTTTCGTCCCGGGGCGTCTCCTGAAGCTTCAGACGTCGTTCTCTTTAACACTTGTAGCGTGCGCGCCAATGCGGACAATCGCTTTTACGGCCATCTGGGGAGCTTAAAACCGATTCGAAAGGGCGGACGTCCATTGATCGGCGTTTTTGGCTGCATGATGGAGCAGGATATACACGTCAATGCAGTCAAACGCACGTTTAATTACGTCGATTTTATTCTTGGCGCCGGCACAGCTCGCGTGTTACCTTATGCACTGTCGCAAACACTTTTATCCGACAGAACTAAGAGAAACACTATCGACTTGACGGATTGGCGCGGTCTCGGCGACGATACGTCGTTGCCCGTGTGGCGTGCTGATCCGCATCGAGCGCTCGTCACGATTATGACAGGGTGCAACAATTTCTGTTCATACTGCATCGTTCCGCATACGCGCGGTCGCGAGCAGAGCCGTTCCTATGAAATGATTGTCGAGGAGTCTAGACGTGCCGTCGCATGCGGCGCGAAGGATATCATGCTTCTCGGACAAAATGTCAATTCTTACGGAAATGACCTACGGAGAAGGGGAGAGGTCGACGCGCCGACCTTTGCAACACTGCTCCGCGAAATCAGCCATATCGAGGGGTTATGGGTCGTGCGCTATATGACGTCACACCCTAAAGATCTCTCCGATGAGTTGATCGAAGTAATCCGTCGGGAACCTCGCATCGAATCGCATATCCACCTGCCGCTTCAATCGGGCAGCGACCGGGTGCTACGTCGCATGAATCGCCGATACGATTCAGCGCATTATCTTAATCTCGTTCGCAAATTGCGATCAGCTCGCGACGGCATCACGATTACGACCGATCTGATCGTCGGGTTTCCGGGAGAGACGGAAGAAGACTTCGAAGCGACGCTCCGTGTGATGGAGGAGGCGCAATTTGATGCGGCTTTCACTTTTCTATACAGTCCTCGCGTAGGAACTCCCGCCGCCGATTGGTACGAAGAAAGTCATGAGGAGATCGTTCGAAAACGATTCCAGCGTCTGGTAGAATATCAGAACGAATGTAGTCTCGCTTCCAACAAAAAACTGGAAGGACAAGTCGTGGAAGTACTAGTCGACGGCTTTAGCCGACGCGACGAGACGATTCTGTCCGGCAGAACGCACGACGATCGCCTCGTCAATTTCTCAGGGTTGCTGACGAGCAGCTTCACTTGTCAAGAGTGTTCGCCCAATGAAGTTGTCGTCCCGCATGAAGTGAACCGCGGCGACGTTGTCCAAGTCTTGATTGAGAGTGCCGGCATATATTCATTGGACGGGAAACTAATACAGGATAATTAGCACGCGGAGGGAAGTCATGGCGCTTACCTTTGACAATGTAGATCGAACGCGGCTCACGCCGATGATGATGCAACTGATTGAGCAGAAGGAGAAGTACCCCGATTGCCTCATCTTCTTTCGCCTCGGCGACTTTTACGAGTTGTTCTTCGATGACGCGATTACTGCGGCGCGCGAGCTTGAGCTCGCACTGACGGCACGTGACTGCGGACTTGACGAGCGCGCCCCGATGTGCGGTGTGCCGCACCATGCCGCCGACTCATATCTGAAGCGCTTGCTGAGTCGCGGCTACAAGGTCGCCATCTGCGATCAAGTCGAAGATCCTGCGACAGCAAAAGGACTCGTCGCACGCGATGTCGTGCGCGTCGTGACTCCGGGTACGCAAATGGATCCCGAATCACTCGACGCAAGGGCATTTCAATATCTCTGTTGCGTCTGCCGAGACAGTGATGCGTTCGGTCTGGCAGCTTGCGACCTTTCCTCCGGTAGATTTGAGACAACGGAATTTCTCTCGTCGAACGCCGAGGCGCAGCTTTTCGATGAGCTCTCGCGTTTCAATCCCGTCGAATTTGTCGTCAACGACTCTTTCGCAAACGATCGACGCTTCCAAAAGTACCTTGAACGACAAGCCGTCACATGTACGGTATTGCATGACAGCGCGTTCTCTTCCGACACCGCGCGGACGTTCGGTCTGACTTTTTCCGATGCCGATATCCTGTGGCCGCGAGCTTCCGCCGCTCTGTTGACTTATCTTTCGGAGACACAGAAGCAGACTCCCGCTCAAATACGCGACATACGACCCTACAAAATTCGTGAGTACATGGTGCTTGACCGCTCGACGCGTTTCAACCTGGAGATAACGGAGACGATCCGCGATAGGAAGAGACGCGGCAGTCTTCTCTGGGCCATCGACCGCACGAAAACGGCGATGGGAGGGCGTCTCTTGCGTTCTTGGCTAGAACAGCCTCTTATCAATCGCGCCGCCATCATGAGGCGACAGAACTCCGTCGCCGCGCTTTACGAACGCTTCATGCTACGTGAATCGCTTCAAGAGGCGCTTATTGGCCTCTACGACATCGAGAGATTATCGGGTAGGATTGCGTCAGGGTCGGTGACACCGCGCGATTTGGCGGCTCTGAGAGGCACCCTGGAGCGCATCCCGGCACTCCTATCATTGCTTGAAACGGAAGAGGAGGCGGGACTCTCCGCATTGCGTGAGAACATATACTTGATGCCGGAACTTACCGACCTGCTCAATCGCGCCATAGTTGATGACCCACCCCTCGTGATCACGGACGGCGGCATTATTCGCGACGGTTACAACGGCGATGTCGATGAACTGCGAGACATCACGATTCACGGACGTGACTATATCTTGTCGCTCGAAGCTAAAGAGCGCGAGGAAACGGGTATAAGAAATCTTAAAGTAGGCTACAACCGCGTCTTCGGTTACTACTACGAAGTCTCAAAGGGGCAACTCGACAAAGTGCCCGAACACTATACGAGGCGACAGACACTTGTCAACGCTGAGAGGTTCATCACGCCTGAACTGAAAGAAAAGGAAGACAAGATCATAGGAGCCGAGCACAAGCTGAAAACACTCGAATACGAATTGTTTTCCGTCGTGCGAGATACGGTGTCAACATATCTGCCGAAACTGCAGTTGACGGCACAAGGGATTGCCACGCTTGATGTATTGCTCTCATTTGCCAATGTCGCCGAGCGCCATCGTTATTGTAGACCGACAATCCTTGAAGATCATACGCTCGTGATCGAAAACGGACGCCATGCTGTCGTCGAGAGAATTTTAAGCGGTGAGAATGATTTTGTCGCAAACAGCCTTGAGCTAAACGGAGACGACAAAAGGCTGATGATTCTGACAGGCCCCAATATGTCGGGGAAATCGACCTATATGCGACAGGTTGCTCTGATCGTTCTGCTTGCGCAAGCGGGAAGCTTTGTTCCTGCGGATTCCGCATCCATCGGTATCGTCGATCGCATCATGACGCGTGCAGGCGCTTCCGATGATCTCACAGGCGGACAATCGACATTCATGGTAGAAATGAGCGAAATGGCTGCCATCCTCGACCAGGCGACGCCGAGAAGCCTTTTGATTCTCGACGAGATCGGGCGCGGAACGGGGACTTCCGATGGACTGTCAATCGCTTGGTCCGTCATGGAATACATCGCCGATACGCGCTTACTCGGTGCACGCACTTTATTCGCAACGCATTACCATGAACTGATCGATCTGGGAAATACATTACCGGGCGTCTTCAACTGCCATGTCGACGTATCGGAACAAGATGGCGACATCGTTTTCCTGCATCGCGTTCGTCCCGGAGGTGCCGACAACAGTTACGGCATCGACGTCGCCAAACTCGCCGGTATGCCCGATGTCGTTGTCGTTAGGGCAAAAGAGCTCATGGAGCAAATTGAGAGAAATAAAGGGGAGAGGCGTTCGCTCGTGAAACGCAGTGCGCGCAACATGGATGGACAGCTTGATTTGTTCAGCGAGGCATACGCGGTACGCATCGCTGATACGATCATCGAGCGCTTGGAAGAGGCAGACGTCGATCACATGCGCCCGGTCGATGCGTACAGTCTCCTCATTGACCTCAAAGATTTGGCGACGAAACGGAAGCGCCAAAGCGGACAGGAGTAAAACATGACGCTAACCATACGTAAACTCGATCGTCACACCATCGACAGCATCGCCGCGGGCGAAGTCATCGAACGCCCGGCTTCCGTTGTAAAAGAACTTCTGGACAATGCGCTCGATGCCGGAGCATCCGTTATTCGAATCAAAATTGAAAACGGCGGCATTCGTCTCATTTCTTGCGAAGACGACGGCCGCGGCATGAGTTCCGAAGATGCCCTCATGGCAATCGAAAGTCATGCGACGAGCAAACTCGTGACCACCGACGATCTCCATGAACTCAAAACGCTCGGATTCAGAGGTGAGGCGCTTCCATCGATTGCCGCTGTCTCGCGATTGGAACTTCGAACGCGGATGCGCGAAGCCGTTGAGGGTACGCGCGTCGTCGTCGAAGGCGGCAAGCTCACTTTCTCTGGTCCATGCGGCCTTTCTCCGGGGACCGTCGTCACATGTCGCGACCTGTTTTACAATACGCCCGCGCGCTATAAATTCCTGAAGAGCGACGCGGCGGAAGCCGGCGCCGTTGCCGATTTGACAGGTAAAATCGCCTTGACAAGACCGGACGTCTCTTTTCGACTCGATCGCGACCAGGAGCGTCGTGAAGTACTCTACACGCCTGGCAACAATGATCTTTTGAGTACCATTTATGCCGTATTCGGACCTGATGTCGCCGCGGCTATGGTTCCCGTGGCAGGTGAAGTGCCACCCGTCCGTGTTTCGGGATTCGTCACAACGCCGGAAGCCTCCCGCCACAATCGTTCGCGGCAGATTTTCATCGTCAACGGACGCGTCATCCAGTCCGTCACGCTACGCGCGGCGGCCGATGAGGCCTCTAAAACTTGGTTCATGAGGGGGCGCTTTCCCCAGCTTGTCCTGCATATCACGATCCCCGGCAATCTTGTCGATATTAATGTACATCCGCAAAAGCTGGAAATGCGCTTCTGGGATGAACGCGCCGTATTCAAGGCAGTTTATCAGGCGCTTCGGGCCGCGTTCGAACAGGGGGCTCACTTTATCGGAGTCGATCTATCCGGTGACCGCCCGCTTCCGCGACAGGAAAAGTTGCAGGAGCTCATACCGCATGAATCACTTCCTGATAACGCGGACAGCACGGCGAGAATCGCCCCATCGCTCACCGCCAAGAAGATAAAGCGTGACGGCGAATCTCCATTGGAATCTCCCGATGTTCTCGGCAAATTCGTAGAAATCGACACGGTATGTGAAGAAGGGACGAGTACACTCCCGTCATCCGATTTAAAATCCGTATCTGAACAAAAGGGACGTAAAGAGACCTATCGACAAACACAGTTCCCAACTGCTCGTTCGACTCATTTCGCTTCCGCGGATTTGTCATATCCCTCCGGAACCGACAGGACTCCCGTTCAATCTGATTCCGTCCTTTCGCTTCTCGACGCGCGACTCATTGGCGTCCTTTTCCACACGTATATTTTGCTTGAAGAAAGCGATTCATTCATCCTGATTGACCAACATGCGGCACACGAGCGCATTTTGTACGAGGAGTTGTTGCAACGACGCGAAGAGAATGAAGACGGCAGGTCACCCGGTCAACTGTTATTGGTGCCCGTGCGCGTTCATGTCACGGATAAGGAATTGGCATTTCTGACCGATGAGGAAGAGCATTTTCGTTCGCTCGGATTTGAGTATGAATCTTTCGGCGGACAATCCGTCGTCGTGCGTTCCGTCCCTGCGGGAAGCCGCTTTGAAGACGTCGCCTTTGACCCTGCCGCCGCACTTCGTGCCGCCCTCGACTGCCTCGAAGAGGCTCACAGGACTGGTAATACAGTTGAGGATACTGAGATCTTGCATCTTGTTGCGTGCAAAGCTGCCGTCAAAGCGCACGACCGACTGAGTGAAGATGAAATCAGACTGCTTCTCGAGAGATTGACAGCTTTGACGAATCCATATCACTGTCCTCATGGACGTCCTGTCGCCATCAAGCTGTCGAAATCGGAAATCGAAAAATTATTCGGCAGAATTGTCTGATGTCGTTCTTGCGTCTCAATGATCCATACACGTGAAAGCCGAGAAGGAGAGTGTTGGGATGTCACATACAAAGGATGATTCTTTTATCTTTCATTCATCCTCTTTCCTTGAGATCGAAGAGAAGCTCTTTGAGTTCGTAAATCGGCGTCCCACAGCGATTCCCGTCATCACCGGTCCGACGGCAACCGGCAAGTCGACTTTGGCGTTCAGACTGGCACATGAAATCAAAGGGGAGATCGTCAACTGCGACGCGATGCAGATTTATCGCGGATTTGATATCGGAACGGCAAAGCCTTCTCTTCAGCAGCGCCAAGAGATCCCTCATCATTTGTTCGATTGTCGAGATGCGTGTGAATCTTACAGCGTCGCGATGTACGTCGAGGAAGCGACATCCCTCCTTGGCGATTTGTCGTCACAAAACAGAAAGCCGATCGTGTGCGGCGGCAGCGTTCAGTATGTATCCGCACTTTTGGACGGGCTTGAGTTTCACGGGCATCAACCTGATCGCGCGCTCCGAGAGAGCATCCGGCGAGAAATCGATGTGCGCGGTATTTACGAGTCATGGAAGCTCATTGACACATTGGATCCTGAGGCGGCGTCCGCCATCGCACCGGTCGATAAGCGCCGCATCGCAAGATTTTTCGAACTTTATCGCCAAACGGGATTGACAAAATCGGAGCTCAACAGACGTTCGCGCGAGCGAGGACCTCAGTTTGATTTTATCCCCATTCACCTTGATTGGCATCCGCGCACGGCGCTCTACGAGCGAATTAACGCGCGCGTTGCTGTGATGTACGACGCGGGACTTCTCAACGAAACGCGCAATCTTATGGAAGAATATCCGCACTATCGTGAATGTCCCGCTTTTCGCGGGATTGGCTACAGAGAAGCCGTAATGCATCTTGAAGGGAGTCTTACGGAAAATGAAGCGCGGGAATTGACTGCACAATCGACGCGACGCTATGCCAAACGCCAGCAGACTTGGCTTCGCCGCCGTAAGGACTTATTATCGCTGCTATATGAACCGTCGTAAAACCGTTTTTCGTTGATAGCGAAATTAAAGCGACATCTTTTCTCTATTCTTGAATGACTCACCCTTGAATTCTCATAGAACCTGCCTTCAAGTAGATCAACTAGGAGTTTTCATAGGAGATAGGAAATTGCATTTTTAATAGGGGGGTCAAAAATGGAACAGAATAACAGAATTAATCAATCGAATCAGAAAAGAACACCGCTATCACAATCCTTGCGCATACAGGAAACATTCCTTAACCATTGTCGACGAGAGAAGATCAATGTCGTCATTCAGCTCTTCGACCAGTCGATTATCGAAGGACTGATCATCGGTTTCGATCAAGAATCAATCGTCGTCTCATCACGTGGCACGCAACAGCTTCTGTTTAAGTCATCCATCGTCTGCGTGAGACCGTTTGAAGAGCTTCACCTTATCTTCAACGACGAGCTAAGAGGAAGCGGACGACGAGGTGCTACGACTTATCCGCGCGTCACGGCGACAGCGAACTATCGTCATCATTAAAGGTAAAGCGCACCACAGGAGCATACAACGCGCAGATGAACGAACAGTTGACGCGTCGTTTTACTCTCGAAGCGAGATAAGACTCAGATAATTAAATACAGCTACACGTCGGTGCGAAGCAGGCCTCGCACAACGCCCAGAATGATTGCGTCGCAGTCATTAAGCGGAATATCATCATAAAGCTCATTCTCTGGATGGAGATAATAGCTGCCATGTTGATCGCGCTTAAGTGATTTCACTGTCGCCTCATCGTCAAGCAAAGCGACGACGATCTCGCCGTGTTCGGCGCTTGAGCGTTTCTCAACAATCACGATGTCTCCATCAAGGATAGCAGCGTCGGCCATGCTGTCACCTTTAACGCGCAGAGCGAACAACTCTTCCGTCGACGACCAGACATTCAAGGGGAGAGGCAGCAGGCATTCGATGTTTTCCGTCGCAAGTACGGGCTTCCCCGCTGTCACCGTACCGACGAGCGGTATCTCTTGCGAATCGACCGCATCGAGTGCCGGAACGCGAATTGTACGGCGTTTGCCTTCATGAAATTGAATTAATCCTTCCTCAGACAATCTCCGCAAGTGATTATGAACAGTAGAGGTAGACTTGAGGCCGACGCCTACGCAGATGTCGCGGATCGAAGGGGAATACGCATTCGCTGAAATATATTCAACGATATATTTATATACCGCCTCCTGCGTTTCCTGAACATTTGCCTTCGTAAATGGATATTTCTTTGCCATAGTCGTATCACTCTCCGAGGGAATCAGCAGTTCTTTTTGATTTCATACAAAGTATAACATAACAAAACAAATGTTCACGTTCAAAGATAAATCGAAAAGAAATCAAGCAACCTTTCGAGCTTAACAAAGATCTCCCGACGCGTATTGAATGTAATGATCGAAGAAACTGCCGTCATCTGTGCTAAAATATTGTTCGCTAGGAGAGATCATGACTGAACCGAGGAATTTCAATCATAACAATCGTCCGAGTCGTCAGAGAGTGCCCATTATTCGGGACAACATAAACGATCCCGACGATGGCGATATGCGGATCGACCGACAATCAATTGCGAGCGTACGTTCCGAGCGCGTCGTTGACGATCGCGGTCATGTAAGACAGCAGAGGCCACCCATGTCAGTCAGCGATAGACGTGGCGACACGATGACCAGAATCACGAATTTTTATCGCCGAGATACGGCTCTCAATGCGGATAGTCAGCGCAAGTCAGGACACCGCGTCTTTCGATTGAAAGGCTATACAACAGTCGGCAAGATCAATCGAAAGTTCGCGCAAGAGAGACAACAGCGGACTTTAAGGAATATCCTTACAACGCTGATGGTGATTTTGTTACTGATTCTTTTGTTCGTGATATACAACCCGTTTAAAGATATGAGCGAATTCCGAAAGATAAGCGGCGAAGACAGTCTCTACAAAAGTAGAACGACAACTTCCACCTCTATTGATGAAGCGGACGGTTGGTCTATTCCCTAAATAGTAACAGTCAAAATGTCAT
>JAAZKT010000071.1 GCA_012799695.1 Clostridiaceae bacterium | reverse complement strand
TTCCGCCCCAATTCGCGAATTTCACGAATTTCTTGCTGTGATTTTTTCATGCCCCGATCTTCTTTAAGAAGCTTGATAGGCGGCGGCTTATAAGTATCCATAATGCTGAGCTGCCTTCTCACGCGCTTAGGTCTTCGCTTTATTCCGGTCTGCCCCTCGTTCCGATCCTGCCAACGCTCACGGTCGATGATCGACTCTTCCTGTATGGATTCCTCTTTGCGCCTGATGGTAAAGTCGGACGCGGGAGGCCACGTCACGGAGGCAGGGCGGACGCCGGTTCCCGCTGTATGGTCGTCGGCATCATGAGAAGACGCATGTGGGGGCATATCGAAAAGATACGGTTTGCCCTGCAGAGGTTCACGCTGCCGCCCCCGTGCATAATCCGGGTGATAGCCGCGTGGAGGTTTTCTGAAACCGGACTCAGTTGACGTGTATGTCACATCGACATCGTCGGACGACACGCGCTCGAAAGAATCCCACCCAAATGGACCGCGCGACGGCTCCGGTGAAGGAATGCCCCGGCGATAACCATCGCCGTCAATTTTTATATCGTGGTCTTCGAATACATCATATATATCGTGATCGTCCGAGTACCATTCACCTCTTCTAAAAAGCTTGGCGAAAAAAGACCCTGCGAAAGGCGACTTGACTTGCGCATCCACATCCGTGGCACCACGATCGCCAAACGGATCTTCGTCCGCCGACAAATCGCTCGAGGACGTCGCGCGTTCGGCAAGTCTGGCGGGAGAAAGACCAAACGCATAGATGAGAATAGAGACGATGACGGCGAGAAGGATGATCACCGCGCCCGTCGTTCCGGCGATACGTTCCAGCGAATGCGCAAAAATCCCCCCCAACAATCCGCCGCTCATCTTATTTCCCTCGCTTATCAGCTCAGGATGAAGCCCTATTTCCCACAACTTGCCGATCACTCGGAAACCGACGATCCCATTCTCGCCGAGCGGCTCCAACATCGGCAAGAGCATCTTATACGGTAAAGAGAACATCGAGATAAAAGCCGTCGCAATGACGTATAAGGATACCGATGCGCCGATTTGCCTTGTCGTCACGGAGAGTTCGCGTTCTCTAAAAAACAGTAGCGAAAAGAGAAGCAAGAAAGCAGGCAATAAGAATGAAAGGCTCCCGAAAAAACCCTTGACAATTGTATTGAGAAAACGACCGAGCCAACCTGTCCACGAAGAGGGCGCGAGAAGCGCGAAAGCTAATAGCAGCCCGAAAGCGAGGAAAATAATCCCCAACAAATCGCGCTGTTGCCGCTTTGTCATCCTTGATTCCGTTCTCTTCTCGTCCGTTGACACGTTACACTCTTTCGTCATATCGTCGGTGATATCGTTATCGTCCCGAGGTACGAGCGGTCAGACACCCCTCTCGAGACGCCACACAAACATCAGCGCGTAAAATACCCGATAAAATCGGCAGCCATAAAGATTCCCAAACACGTCTTGCCGTCCGTAATCAAACCATCTCTGATCTGATTGAGAGCGTCCGTCAGATGAATCTTCTCGACGGATAGGAACTCGCCGTCATCCGGTCGGGCAAAAGCCTTTGACAAACCGCGCGCAAGATAGATGTTGATCACCTCGTCCGTATATCCGGGCGACGGATAGTAGCGCGAAAGTAAATCCCACCGCTCAGCGATGACGCTCGTCTCCTCGGCGAGCTCTCTCCTGGCACATTCGAGCGGATCTTCTGGGATATCCAATTTACCCGCAGGCAATTCGCGCGTCGTATCTCCGGTTCCGACACGGTGTTGGCGCACCAGAAACAGATTCTGCTCATCGTCGAGAGCGACGACACACGCCCCACCGGGATGGCGCACCACCTCACGCTTGGAGCGACGCCCGTCGGGCAACCGGACATCCTGTACCTCAACGGAAAACACGCGCCCGATAAAACGCGGATCGGATGACAACACTTCTTCCGTGAGAACCGGATCTTTGCGTCGCTGCACTGTCGTCCGGCGCTCCGACGGCCGCCTTCGGTCGGCCAATTGTTCATCGCGTCGGTCCGACGACGTGCCGCTCGTATCGAGCGACTTTTTACTTTGTTCCGACGGACGATCCGTCGAAAACGAATCGCCATCACCTCTCGCAAAGCGGAACTTCGGCGCGCGATGTTTCGATACAGTTTTATCCGAGTCTTTTTCGCGGTTTATATCCTGCGGCATACAAATATCCTTTTATCAGCAATCCATTCAAGTATTTCTTTGAATTTCATTAACCGCCATTTTATCACAGCGATTATTGAACTCATTGTCCGCGTGACCTTTAACCTTGTGCCACGTAATCTCGTGGCGTAGATGTTCCTCCCATAATGCCTGCCAGAGATCCTGATTCGCGACCGGCATCTTTGCGGCGTTCTTCCAACCGTTTTTCTGCCAATTGGTGATCCAGTTCTCATTGAAGGCGGAGACGAGGTAGGCGCTATCGCTGTATAGTTGTACGCGACAAGGGCGCTTTAATGCCTTAAGTGCCTTAATCGCGGCAATGAGTTCCATTCGATTATTCGTCGTATCGGCATCGAAACCTGAAAGCTCTTTTTCAACACCTTGAGCCATAATAATCGCCGCCCAACCGCCGGGGCCGGGGTTGCCGGAACACGCTCCGTCGGTATAGATCATGACCTCCGTCAATCGATGTTTACTTTTCTTGGGGTAGCTCATATTAAGTATTATACACGTTCCGATAGCGAGAAATATTGCGATTGCTGAAAAATGAATACAGCCGCCAATGCGGAAAAGACATCGACGGCCGTGTTCTAGAATGGTCGGAGTGACAAGACTTGAACTTGCGACCTCTTGCACCCCAAGCAAGCACTCTAGCCACCTGAGCTACACCCCGATCACCTCATCGATGATAGCCTCAACGACAAAAACTGTCAAGAACGTACATCGTATCGTCAGTTATTATGTTCCCAAACACAGTGAACAATCATTTTGTCGTCAGTTGTCATCTTTGACCTCTCAATTATTAATCTCAATTATATAAGCTTACTCTGTTGAGTATTTTTTATAAGGCCAAATAATATCTTCTTTTCAACTCGACATTTAGAATGTCAGATTAAACAAAAATCACTCCCATTAAGGCTTTAAACATCCAAGCGGGATCACATAAACACCGTCAGGCCTTTGATAGGCCATTTGAGTATTCGTTAATATCATAAGTAAAGACGGTTTAACAGTGGATATGTTTGCTAATTTTATTAAATTGGCACTTGCTTTATCAACTTCATTTTCTCCCAACTTTACTTCTATTCCTGCCCAGCTTCCGTCTTTTAACTCAACAATCAAATCTATCTCAAGGCCTGTTGTATCGTTATAGTAATAAACAGTTCCTCCAATTTCTTCCGCGTAAACCCTAATATCTCTTGTCACAATTGATTCAAATAAGAAGCCGAGTGTTTCGAAATCTTTTTTTAATTTATCAGGGGATAGTCCTAAAGCAGCAACAGGAATACTGGGATCAACAAATTGTCTTTTACTTCCTTTTCTAAGCCTAGCCGAACTTCTAATGTTTTGAGACCAAGGCAAAACATCCTCTATAATAAATAATCTTTTTAAAGAATTAATATATGTATCAAAGGTTTTGGGATTTACAGCAACATCATAA
>JAAZKT010000070.1 GCA_012799695.1 Clostridiaceae bacterium | reverse complement strand
TCAAGAGAAAGAGAAGAGGTAATATCTTTGCTAGTTTTAAATGATCAACTTACAAATCAGTTTATCGCAACCCATGAGCGTAAACAGATGGAACGCCAACTTTCGCTGGCACGCGATCTGCTCGACGGCCGTAACTGTCCCGGCTCGGAATACACCGGGTGGCTCGATCTTCCGGTGTCACTCCCTGAAGAGACTATTGCGCTTGTCGAGGAGACGGCTGAACACATTTGCCGCGACTTCGATGTTTTGATCGTGGTCGGGATAGGGGGTTCCTATCTTGGCGCACGTGCGGTCATCGAGGCGCTCTCGCACCATTTTTTATTATTGCTATCTGAAGGAAAGAGAGGATGCCCTCTTGTACTTTTCGCCGGACATCAGATTAGCGCTGACTATCTCCATGATCTCCTTGAGGTCGTTGAAGGTAAACGTGTTGCACTCAATGTTATCTCGAAGTCGGGGACGACGACAGAACCTGCAATTGCGTTTCGTATCCTGCGCGACAGACTGTTCCGCCATGTGCCGCGCGAAGATTTGGCGAAGCGCATTGTTATCACGACAGATGAAAAACGAGGCGCTCTGCGCCGTTACGCGGACGAGATGGGAATCACTACTTTTGTAATTCCTGATGATATCGGTGGTCGCTATTCCGTATTGACGCCTGTGGGACTCTTGCCGATCGCCGTAGCGGGGATTGATATTCGCGCGTTATTGGACGGTGCTCGTTCGGAGCGCATGAACTCGACGACTACGCTTTCCGAAGGTCTATCAGCGGCCGATCGTTACGCTGTCAATCGAATTCTTCTTATGAGGAAAGGCTACCTTGCGGAAATACTCGCATGCTACGAACCGTCTATGCGTTATCTTGCCGAGTGGTGGAAACAGCTCTTCGGTGAAAGTGAGGGAAAAGACGGGAAGGGCATCGTTACTATGAGCGTCGACTTGACAACCGATCTGCACTCGCTTGGACAGCTCATTCAAGAAGGTCCGCGTGTATTTTTTGAGACGGTAATCGATTTTGCGAATGTCAGACATGATATCGCGATACCTAACGACCCCGCCGATCTTGACCAGCTTGAGTACCTCGCGGGTCAACCGATGAGTTTCGTCAATCGTCAGGCTTCGAGGGGAACGGCGCTTGCACATGTCTCGGGCGGCGTCCCGAATATGCGTATTGAGCTCAAGGATCGCTCACCTGAGTCGCTCGGCGCATTGATCTACTTTTTTGAAAGGGCATGTGCGCTCTCGTGTATTATGAACGGCGTCAATCCCTTTGACCAACCTGGCGTTGAAGCGTATAAACGCAATATGTTCGCGCTTCTCGGCAAGCCCGGGTATGAGGAAGTGCGAGAAGAGCTGCTTCGCTCTTTCGCAGAGGATAAAGATTGATTTTCCGAGATGGAAAGATTTGATTCGCCGCATTACCGTTCGATACTGCGAATGGTTAACAAGCCGGCGCGGTATGTTGGTGGGGAACTGAACGCAATCGACAAGAGTCGTGATTTTTTCTCGTTGCCTCGTGCCGAGCGTGTGCATTTCGCACTTTGCTTTCCCGATCTTTACGAAATCGGTATGTCAAACTTGGCAATCCAAGTTCTCTACTCGGCGCTTAATTGCGAAGATCATGTCTTTTGCGAGCGCTGTTTCGCTCCCGATGTCGATCTTCGTATTTTGCTAAGAGAGCGTCATCTTCCCATCGTCTCGATCGAGACGATGACGCCGTTAAATGAGTTCGACATCATCGGATTTTCGTTACATTATGAATTGGCATATACGGCCGTCCTCGAGATGCTTGACCTAGCCGGGATACCTCTCTACTCGGAAGATCGCGGTAAAAACGATCCGCTTGTTGTCGCCGGAGGCCCGATCGCTTGTAATTTGGAGCCCTTGGCACCGTTTTTTGATCTCATCATGATCGGCGATGGCGAGTATCATCTGCCTCAACTCGTACAAGAATATAGAAAATGCAAGATGGAGAATTTGTCGAAATCCTACTTTCTCCATAAAGTTTGCGGCATGGATGGCGTTTATGTCCCTTCCTTCTATGAGCCGCAATATAGGGATGACGGCCGGATCGATGGGATCAAGGTTATTGAGCCGGGCGCCCCCAGAAGTGTTAGGAAGGCGCTGGTACGCGACTTTGATCTTGCACTGATACCGAAGTCACCGATCGTACCTAATATAGAGGTAACGCATGACCGCATGATCATCGAGATTTTCAGAGGATGCGCGCGCGGTTGTCGATTCTGTCAGGCGGGTTTTACCTATCGACCGCTTCGCGAACGTTCTCCCTGGAAGCTCATTGATGCGGCAAAACACCTCATAGACGTTACCGGGTATGATGAAATTGGCTTGTTGTCGCTTTCGACGTCCGATTATTCACGTCTTGACGATCTGACGCGCGTCCTTCTCCCGATGACGGAGCCGCGCCACATCAATCTGTCGCTTCCCTCTCTACGTCTTGACAGTTTTGAAGGCGAACTTGCTGAACGTTTAGCTAGAATACGTCGCGGAGGCTTGACTTTTGCACCGGAGGCAGGAACACAGAGATTGAGAGATGTCATCAATAAAAATATTACGGAGGACGATCTATTTGATGCTGCCGGCACGGCTTTCGAAAACGGATGGGATCGGCTGAAACTCTATTTTATGCTCGGTTTGCCAACAGAGACTGATGAGGATGTTCAAGCGATTGTCGATTTGACGACGAGGCTTCTATCCGTGTGGCGCGATATTCCGAAGGAGAGGCGTTCCAAGCGACTAATGGTGACAGTCAGCACATCATTCTTCATACCGAAGCCCTTTACTCCTTTTCAGTGGGAACGTCAGATATCGATCGAAGAGATGAAAGCAAAACAAGCATTGCTGGCTGACGGTTTGAGTGATCGGCGCATTTCATATCGTTGGCATGATTTTGAAAGCTCCGTTATCGAGGCAGTACTCGCACGCGGTGATCGGCGTCTTTCTTCCGTCATCGAGCACGCTTGGCGTGCAGGAGCTTATCTTGATGCCTGGCATGAGCACTTTGATCCCGATATCTGGGCGGATGCGCTGTCTTTGATTCCCGGAGGGGCTGAATTTTACACACGAGAACGTGATGAAGATGAGTTATTCCCATGGGAACATCTCGATTTCGGAGTGACGCGCCACTTTTTCGAGCGTGAGCGAAAACTCTCACGGGAAGGGCGCGTAAGCTTGTCTTGCTTTGACGGATGCTCGAGATGCGGTTGCGACTTGTGGCAAACAGGTATCTGTTTACCTTCATCGAAGTTTAAGAGCGGTGCCGAAGAGGGTGAGTAAAATGATGATCGGAAACTCCGAGGAACATCGTCTGATTCTCTACTTTGCCAGACGCGGCGCGACTGTTTGGATAGCTCATCTTGACAATATGCGCCTTTTTGAGCGTGCTTTCAATCGCGCCGGTTGGCCGATCGCTTGGACGGAGGACGCCTTTAACCCGCGTCCGATTCTTGTGTTCGGATTACCTGTCGGAGTAGGTATTGAAACTCGCCGAGACCCTGTTGAGGTTACCTTGGCGAATCGCATTGACGTTGAGCCAATGATCTTGCGGCTCAACCGTTTATTTCCGCAAGGAATTGAAATTGTTCATTGGGAAGAGGCGCCAAATACAAAAAAGAGCTTGATGTCACTTGTCAAAGCGGCTGATTACAGAATTGAAGCTCCAATGATCGGTCAGGCGTATTCGCTGACATTTGGAGGCGGACGCAGAGTCGTCGTGCCGTGGACACGAAAAGGAAGGACAAGAGAGATCGATATTACTTCGAGAATCTTCGAGACGTATAATATATGCAATGACTCAATCGAATTTATGGGCGGTGCCGGGAGCGATCTCCATTTGCGAATCGATTTGCTCCTCGATGCACTTGTGCGAGATGGGAAGTTGGCTCGGGAGGACGCTCTGGGTGCGCGCATCATACGTAAACGCGTTCACTGTGACTTTTTGTCCTGATATACTTTTCATTGACTTGACAAGCGTCTTGAATGACAGTCAGAATGGCAATCGTAGCTTTATCTCTATGGGGCTGCGGAATGTGAAAATAAATGCGATAGTACCTGTGTGAGCAGGTGTAATTTTGCTTAGGTAGGGGTGCGTCCGGATGTCAAAATTGCGATTGGCAACCATATTCGGCGACGGGATGGTTTTGCAACAGAACGCGGTCAACAGACTTTACGGTTTTGCCGAGAGTGAAACCGAAATTTCTGTCGAGTTCGAACGCTTCCCCGCAGAACGCCATGAGCCCGGCGATCCTGAGACCCAATATGGCGTTCTTTTCTCCGAGGTTGAAATTTCCGGACGCGATGGCTATTTCGAGTTTAGATTACCTCCCTTTATCGCGTCAAAAGATCCATGTCGCTTGACCGTTCGCTCCGCGCTCGACGTCGTTGTCATCGATGATATTCTTGTCGGCGAACTCTGGTATGCGGCAGGTCAGGATAATATGGCGCAGACGGTGCGTGATTCAGACGTTGAACATGCACTGGACGAATGTGTGAATCTTCGAGATATTCGCTTATTTCAAATGAGCCTCGACGGGCTTTCCAGACAAATACAAGAATACAGCTATACGCCTCTTGGAGAAGCACAGGGAGGGGAGTGGCAACGCGGCGATCAAGTGCACCTTATGAGGGATCAGTCTGCCGTTGCTTTTTCATTTGCCGTCGATTTCTACAATGAATGGCAAATTCCCGTCGGCGTGATCAATGCTGCCTGTCCCGGCACTTATATCCATTCATGGCTTCCTCGCGAGATTATCGAAGACGATCCGATCATCAGAAATCACGTTCGAGAGGTACGATTGTATCGTGATCGAGATAATTGGAATGCGGAAATCGCTGAAAGGGAACCGGGAGAATACCGCTATGGGAGCGGAGGTTTCAGGAGTTTCCCGCGACCGCAGACCATCGC
>JAAZKT010000069.1 GCA_012799695.1 Clostridiaceae bacterium | reverse complement strand
TTGCAAAAGATCCTGCGAGATCTTCTTATCTTCTTTTTTCCCATGCGATTTTTCGCAAAAAGACGGCTGATATTGGTTGCAACGGTGGGATAAAATTCTGACAGCTGATTCGTTCAGTGGACCCTATCATATGCCTTGAGCAGACGTTCGTAACTCTCCATTTCTTCATGGTTAAAGCTGTCTATTAACGCTTCGATGTTTTCCGGCGGTTCGCCAATCATTGGATACTGAATTTCGCCATTAATTTCTTTTAATAGCGAGGTCAAGAAAGCCATCGGGTTTTTAACCTTGTATTCTTCATCCTCATGCCGATCTTTAGCCATGGTCTGATACATCATGCTTGCCACCCCATCGTGCTTCGGCTCCATTCCTCCCTTTCCTTGCTTTCCGCTTGTATAGTTCTATATCCTCAAGCACTGATTCGCTCTATAGCTCCGTTTTGTTCTCATTGCTTGATATCAGACCATAAAGCACGAGGTCATCAACGATCTTTTTAAGAGCATCCGCATTAACATGAAAATCATCAGCTAGCATGTCATACGTGTAACCTTTAACATCAATGCGCCCATTGTCTTGAACAGCCATGTATTCTAAAATACCCCAATACACATAACCAGCCTCACCTCCGTACTTGCGTAAGATTGCGCTAAACTCGGGCTTGCTCTTAATATTCAGATCGCGCTTTATCCAACTAATCCCCATTCGGTACCTCCAGCGCGTCAACGATCCTAAAACGCTCCAGCAGATACCGTTTTTCTACTCTCCCTGATCGGGTCCCACCAAAGTAAAAGCCGCTGAAACGCAATTGTTTCAGCGGCTTTTTACTTTATATACTGTATGGATTCAGCTTACAGTTTCCGCAGCAGCCTTAGCCGAACAGTGAGAATGCGAGGAAAATAGAAGCCATCAATGAAGCGAGTAACGAAACCACGGTAATTTGCGTATTGATGGAAGGTCCCGCAGTATCCTTGAACGGGTCGCCTACCGTATCGCCGACGACGGCCGCTTTATGGGCTTCAGAACCTTTACCTCCGCAGTTGCCCGCCTCCACATATTTTTTTGCGTTATCCCAGAGTCCGCCTGCATTCGACATGAAAAGCGAGAGCAAGAGACCGCTGACAATATTGCCGGTCAGAAAACCGCCAATGGCAGAAACGCCTCCGACAAAACCGACGATGAGCGTTGCCACGATTGCAAAGAGACCCGCGGGAATGAGTTCTTTCAACGCGCCGTCGGTCGCGATGGCGATACATTTACCATACTCGGGAGCGACGCCTTCCACACCTTCTTTGAGACCTTCGATTTCGTCAAACTGGCGATGGATTTCCCCGACCATGCGCACGGCGTTCCTGTCCACGCCGCGCATCAACATGGCGGAAAAGACTGCCGGAACGGCTGCGCCGACAATCAATCCGAAAAAGACCAAGGGATCAATGATGTCAAAACCCTTCAAGAGAGTTTCTCCCGCCTTGATGATACCCTGCTCAATGGCCGCCCCATTGACCTCAGTCATGTAGGCGCCCAACATCGAGATAACCGTCAAGCCTGCCGCACCGATGGCAAAGCCTTTCGTGATCGCTTTGACCGTGTTGCCAGCGCTATCCAACTCATCCGTGATTTCCAACGCCTCCTCTCCCAAGTCAGCCATCTCGACCAAACCGCGCGCATTGTCGACGATGGGACCGTAGGCGTCATTCGAGACAATCATACCTACAATGGACAACATCCCGACCGCGGACATCGCGATGCCGTACATGGCATAGCCGGCTCCGAGCGGTTGACATAACAAGTAGGCCACCAAAGAGGCCACCGCAATTCCCACCATGGCGGGAAGTACGCTGAGGAAAGAATAAGAGATACCGGAAAGAATTGTAAAAGCGGGACCCGATTTCGACATCTTGGCAACTGCACGAACAGGCGGACGCTCATCATTGGTGAAATAATCAGTCGTCAGCCCGATGATCAGGCCGACAGCAAGTCCGACCGCCGCAGCTCCCCAAACTCTCCAGGAAAAATTCAGCAGAGCAGTCAATGCCGCAGTCAAGGCGAGATAGACAGCCGTCGTCACGTACGTGCTGAAATTTAATACACGCGTGGGGTTCGCGCCTTCTTTCAAGCGAGCCGTACCTACGCCGATGATGGATGCCAACAAACCCACGGCAGCGTAGCAGAATACGGCCATAACATTGAGATTGCCGCCGGCTTGTTGGTCAAGCGATATTCCCATAACCAAGGCGGCAGCCATGGCGGCAACGTTGGAGTCGAATAAGTCGGCTCCCATGCCCGCTACATCACCGACGTTATCGCCGACATTGTCGGCAATGACGGCAGGATTGCGCGGATCGTCTTCCGGCAAGCCGAGCGTCACTTTGCCGACGAGGTCAGCACTGATATCCGCCGTCTTTGTAAAAATACCGCCGCCCGCCTTGGCAAACAGCGCCATGGTGCTGGCGCCGAAACTGAAACCCAACATGGTCAACGCATCGCCCGTAAGAGCATAAATTGCACAGACTCCCAAGAGGCTGGAGCCGACGACAGCCATACCCATTACGGCTCCCCCGCGGAAACCGCTGAGGAAAGACAGGCTCCTTCCATGCTTCGCTGCAGCCTCCGCTGCGCGCACATTGGCCCGCGTGGCGACGGCGATGCCGATTTTCCCCGCCAATCCGGAGAAAATGGTGCCGGTGATATAGGCCAAGACCATCCAGATGTTATCTAGGACACCTCCTTGCCAAATCGGCTTAGGCAGGAAAAGCAAAATCAGACAGGCGACTACAAAACAAAAATACGCCAAATAGCGGTATTCACGTTTAAGAAAGGTGTTGGATCCGTCACGAATCAACTCCGATAACTCAAGCGCTCTCTTGTTCTCAACCTTGATGCCTGTCAGCCAGCGGTAAAGCAACCAAGCGACAATGAATGCCAGTATGCTGACCGCAAACGAAACGACAAGAACAATATTCAATTGATCCATAAAAAACCTTCCTTTCAGGTTTTAATAATACCAAGCCAACACTTCATTGCATTTTTGGAAATGCAACGCGAAAAAACCCTCCCGGGAGACTCGTCCCGAGAGGAATCGTTCTCATGCTAGAGAACAGTGTATCAGAAGATGGCACAGTAGAAAATAATATCGGCTTAATCGGATAAGAAACCGGACGCTAAACCGGACGCTATTGCTATTTGCTTGGCGGGCGCTCACGCGTGAGCACAGGGAACGCGTAGAGTGTGTTAAGGGGCGCATCGGTATGCACGAACCTGCTCTCTAACGCAACCTCCTTATACCCCGCTCCTAACGGAATGAATAGCCATTCCCGGAGCAGCCATTCGGCAAGCGCTTGGTAGCGGGCAACGATGTAGGAGCGAGAATGACCGTCGGGGAAAGCCTCGAGCACGTCTCGCGCACGGATGACATCGAACTCTTTTCCCGTGACAAGTTCGCCGTCTTTCCTACTCGGTATTGCGGCAATCCTTTCGATTGTCTCAACGAATGTCTCATTGACGGACGATTCCATGTAGGCGAGTTCGTAGTCTCCGCTCGTCAATGCGTTGCGCCACCTGTCCACCGTCAGAGGTCGTGTGTGAATCGTCAGCCCTTGCTCTTCCGCCATTTTTGCGTACTGAGAACAGGCAGAAGCGATGCGGTTCGAATACTCGGGATAGATCAGCGTCAAAGGTTCGATGGGTACGCCATCCATACAAATTTGCCCGCCTGACTGACGCGTCAAACCCGCTTCTTCAATCAATGCATCTAGGACATGTCCCGATACTTCACCGAGAATCGATTCCAACGCATTTCTGTCCAGTTTCTCCATCACGGACGGAATAGTAAGAACGTCTCTTCTCGTTATTTCGATCGGGTAGTCCGACCACAATTCGCCTGTAATGTCGGGATCTGCGATGGCGACGAGCAGATGACGGAAAGATCGTCGCCCGAGTTCCTGTCGGCTGCCATAATTGATCGCCAGTCCACCCAATGTTTGACCCGAATGAATGCAGAGCAGATCCGGGTTCTGTTGGCTTTCTGCCTTTCGATATTCTTCGGCAGCATTCACATCGCCCGCGCTATATTCAGCGATCAACAAATCAATCTCGGAATTCTCAATGGCATAGAACGCAAAAGGGGCTTGTGCGTACTTCAAGATTGTCAGGTATAAAGGCTTGGCGTCGCTTTCAACTGAATGCCTGATGAATGAAATCGATGCGGCATCTTCTTGGTAAAACTTCCAAGGTCCCGTACCGACGACGCGCGTCGATCGGTCGAGTAACGAATCCATATCGGATGCGCCGGCAACGGCATCTTCCCAAATATGCCGCGCGGCAATCACCATATGTGAAAGCGTATCAAGGATGTACCAACCGGCATTTTTTTCACTTTCTCGGAACGATATGTCAAGCGAGTGATCACTCTCCGCTACTATTTCGGTCACATAACGGGCGAACACTCTTCCCTTGTCCGTATTGAATTTCCGGTGAGCATCCATCGTAAATAAAACGTCTTGAGCCGTGAGAGAATAACCGTCGTGCCATAAAACATCTTCACGGAGCGCGATTTTGAGACTTCGGTCGCTCAATTCAAAAGATTCCGCCAGAACGGACCGGTACACGAGTTGAGTCGGTTCGAAAACAAACAATGTTTGAAAAACGGGCTGATAGAACCCGGACGGGTCGATGGGGAACAGCTGCGTACCAAGGGCAAACGGATTCAGGTTCAGACGATCAGGGTCATTAACCCCAACCATCAATCGATCTTTTCGATCGCCGGGCAAACCTCTCATATGAAAGGGATCGTTAGAAAACAAAGGGGCTGTAGCGGACGGCTCCGTTACCATTGTCGGATTCACGAGCTCCGATTCCGAAGGAACAGGGGGCATTTGAGGGGAACAGGCAAACAGCAGTGCGATCAAAAATACGCATGCCGTTGCAATCGATAAACGCCGAGATGTTTTATGTCGCTGACAACCTCTCATGAAAACCTCCGCCAGTTGGACAATTCACTGGGATTATTTTAACATGAGCCGGAGGGTAACATGAAACGACAGGGAATGCGAAAAGACCGGCCTTGGCTGCGAGCGATCATCCGCGTGATTGCCGTCATATTGGGGCTCATTCTTGCCGTATCGGGTTCCATTTTCTTCATTTATGTCTATATCTCGATCAAGGGGAACGCTCACACGTTCGAACTCCACGATCTACCTCAGGGTGTCGACTGCATTATCGTCCCGGGAGCTCAAATCATCGGAAACCGCACTCCCTCACCTATGTTGCAAGACCGCCTCGACGGTGCCGTCGAACTCTACCGCGCCGGTGTATCCAATCGCATCATCGTATCAGGAGATCACCGTGAGGACAATTACAATGAACCCCTCGTTATGTATAAGCATCTTCTCTCACAAGGTATCCCGGATGAAGCGATTTTCATGGATCACTTCGGGCTCGATACATACGATTCCATCTACCGCGCCATTCATGTTTTTAAGGTACAGTCGGCCATCATCGTAACACAGCGATTCCACTTACAACGAGCGCTGTACATCGGAGGCAAACTTGGGTTGGACTGTGTCGGGTATGCGACGAATCCGCGCTCTTATTTGTCGACTCCTTACTTTCTTGCCCGCGAGATAGGTGCCCGCCTGAAAGCCGTATACGAAACAAATACCAATGCGTCTCCGGAAAGGATGAGTCCGCCTTATCCGATTTCGGGTGACGGTCGGGGCACGCGAAAATCGTTCTGAGATTTTACCACCATGACCAGTTTCAGATGCAGAGCGTTTGCCGATCACACATCAAACCGTTCGGTTTTTATTTTGAGATGGAGTATTCGTATCGAATAATTGCCGCTAATTAACAGCGAATATAGCGCTTCGCTCCTTTGCGACGCGTACGGCGCGAACATTTGTGGCGAGAACGTTAACGGCAGTGAACAGTTCGACGCCGGCACTAACAGCCGTCTGGGTCTCCGCTAAAACAGACTGAGTGCTCGAACCATAAACGATCGCTAAATCGAGATCAAGGATCACACCGTATGGCTCTTTATGCACTTTCTGATCGACAACATCTTCCACGCCGTCAACTTTCAATGCGAGAACACTGACGAGATCTTTCATCGCCTGATCGGACATCGCGTAACTGCCAAGGGTTGAAAAGGTCGGGCGCACGACCGTGCGGTCATAGTCCGCGGGGTTTTGCGCACCTAACGGGTTGAAGACGCTGGCAAGATCGAACTTTTGCCATAGTCTTGCAAGTGGCTCCGTCAGGTAACCGGAAAACTCGTGTTTAATCTCCATGCTTGGAACGGGGATCGTATGTTTCCCTTCCGACAAGCGCGTTTGTTTTGCCTGATTTCGTTCACTTTCCGTCGAAACATCCTCGATTCTGATCTTGATCGACGGCTGGTTGAGCCAGAGATTTTCGCAAATGCGGGACAACATCGCATCCGACGTGCCGAGCACCATCAATGCGCTGGGAAGTCGCTCAACTAAAGTGCGTCTCATACTCTCCGCGCGCGCGGGATCGAGGAACAGTGCCTGTCTCACCGATTCCATTTTCGACTCCGCTCGTTTGGCGGAAGAACCGGCGATGATGGCGCCGCCGTGAATTAAGAGGCCGTCATCGATGATATAGTCGATCTTGTACTCGCGCGCGACACTGATGGCACGCGTCGACTTGCCCGTTCCGCTCGACCCGACGAATGAGATAACGGCAATGTTCCCGAGCGTTTCACGTATTTCGTTCTGTGTCTGTTCTTCATACGCGATATTGCGTTCGTTCATCTGCATGATAACGGCATCTGCCAATCTTCCGAAAGGATTGAAAATCGGCTCAGGCACGTGCGATTCACGCTCTCGTCTGAGCTCCGTCGCGCGCTCTTTTTCGGATTTGCGCAAATCACGTCGTCGTTTGAGCCAACCGTATATCATCGCTATGCGTCATCCTCGCGAGCCCAATTATGGTAGACATCCTGCACATCGTCGTTATCTTCCAAGAGATCGATAAGCTTGGTCATGTTCGCTATCATTTCCTCATCTTCAAGCTCAACCCATGTAAGAGGAATAGGACCGAGCTCCTGTGCAGCGAATTCATACGTTGAGGCAAGCGCGTCGCGCACCGCGGCAAATTCAGTCGGAGGCGTCGTGATCTCGATAATGTCTTCCTGTTCGAGATCGACATCTTCAGCGCCCGCTTCAAGTGCGTCCATGAAGACTTGCTCGTCATCGAGTGCATCATGGCGCTCAATCACGAGCGTTCCTTTGCTCTCGAACTGAAAAGCGACACATCCGTCGGATCCGAGATTTCCGCCGAATTTGTCGAAAATATGCCTCACTTCACCGGCCGTCCTGTTGCGATTGTCCGTCAGTGCGCGCACCATCACCGCCACGCCGCCGGGGCCGTACCCTTCGTATTGGATCTCCTCCATGACATCGGAAGAACTATCACCGGCCGCACGGCTGATGGAGCGTTGAATATTGTCGTTCGGCATATTGTATGACTTCGCTTTTGCGACGACGTCGCGGAGAACGGTGTTTTTCTCCGGATCAGGACCGCCCATGCGCACGGCAACCTGAATTTCACGCCCGATCTTGGAAAAAATCTTGGCGCGCTTTTCGTCGACAGCACCCTTGCGACGCTTGATGTTGCTCCACTTTGAATGACCAGCCATAAAGCCTCCGCTCAACCTGTGTTACGGTCAATACACGATAACAACGCGACAAACCGTCAACCGTTGTTCATCCATTATACATGCTTCTAAAAAGCCTGCTATTTGTCAATCATCACGGAATACTGAACTCGGTAAATCGACGATCGCGAACATTGATTCAAACCGACCGCACTCAGGCACATCAGGGAGAGGGATCAATGACGAGCGACGATTCAAGCCACTGTTCACCTGCGGGTTCCCAAACAGCTTCACCGGAAGAATAATTCATAATCATCTCATGAAGCGAATCAACCCGGTCATCGGTCGCGCCGACGATCCAGCAAACGGAAGCTCCGAATTCAGGCGTCCGTTGAAAATACCCGCCCGCTTCGATTCGACCCGAAAGCTGGTGGTAAACGGAATAATCCGTCACGACGGAGAATGTCTGACAGCGGATGAATTCGATCGGTTGCGCTTCGAAGAGAGCGCCTCGCGCGCCGTGTGAATAAGCGCGAGTCAGACCGCCCGTTCCCAACTTAACGCCTCCGTAGTAGCGCACGACGACGATAGCCACGCGGTCGATTTCTTCCCTCAGAATCACCTCAAGCACTTGTCGACCTGCGGTGCCCTGCGGCTCTCCGTCATCGGAGAACCGCTGTAATTGTACAGGGCGATCAATACGCCATGCATAGACGTAGTGAGTCGCCTCAGGATATTGAACGCGTATGTCTTCTAGGAAAACGGTCGCATCCTCGGCCGATTGAATCGGTCGGCAAACGCCGATGAAACGCGAGCCACGTTCGAAAAACTCGAAGCAGCCTTCGCGCCGGACTGTCGTAAAACGATCAGACATTGCCCTCGTCAAGCGGGCGAATAATCTCTATGCCGTGCATCCACGGTCTCAAAACTTCCGGAACGACGATCGACCCGTCGGATTGCTGACACTGTTCAACGAGCGCAGGAATGATACGCGATGTCGCGAGCCCCGAACCATTCAATGTGTGACAGAAGTCAACCTTGCCCGTGTCCGCTCGCCTGTATCGAATATTGCCTCTTCTTGCCTGATAATCGCCCGCAGTCGAAACGGAACTGACTTCCTTGTAGATTTGCATGCTGGGAATCCAGATTTCAATGTCATACGTCTTGCGCATTCCCGCAGAGCAGTCTCCCGCCGCCAGACGGCTGACGCGATGCACAAGTCCCAGCCCTTCGACGAGTCGAGAGGCTTTTCGCACCAATTCCTCGAACGCTTCTTCGGAATCTTCGGGGCGCGTATACTGGAACATCTCCACTTTATTGAACTGATGACCGCGAATCATTCCGCGCTCTTCCGCGCGATACGAACCCGCTTCTTTACGGTAGCAGGGTGTGTAAGCGAAATACTTCTTCGGCAATTCCTCTTCCGATAGTATTTCGTCGGCGTGGATATTCGTCAGAGCCGTTTCCGCCGTCGGAAGCAAGAATTGAAATTCATCGCCGCCGCCTCTGAGCTGAAAAACATCATCCTCAAACTTCGGGAATTGTCCGCCGACATAGCCGCAGGAATAATTCAGAATATGCGGTGGCAACATCATCTCGTACCCATCGTTCAAGTGATCGTATACAAAATAGTTGAGAAGCGCCCACTCGAGTACAGCGCCGGCTCCGCGATAAATCCAATAACCGCTTCCTGAAAGCTTGACGCCTCTCTCGTAGTCGATCATACCGGTCGATTCAACAAGGTCAACATGATTTTTCACCGCGGCATCAACAGGCATGGGCTCGCCCCATACGGAGACGATTTCATTGTTTTCTTTGCCGCCCGCAGGAATATCATCGGCTGGAATGTTGGGAATGCCTCTCAGAAATTCCTGTTGCTCCTCAGTCATCTTGTTGACCATGATATCGTTTTCCTTGATCCGGTCACTGAGTTGGCGGAGACTTTCCGTCCATTGTGAGATATCGCCGCCTTCTTTTTTGATCATCGGAATCTCGGCGGACTTCCTGTTGCGTTCGGCTTTCAGCTCTTCATTCTCATGCATCATGGCACGCCGCTTCGCATCGGCCTCAAGAAATTCCGTAAAGTCAATATCAAAACCGCGCCGCGCCAGCTTTTCGCTCACTTCCTGCGGGTTGTTCCTGATATAAACAATATCCAGCATTTATCTAACCTCCTCTTGTTGGCCATTAACATAATCTACACAATAGATGGCATCCATTCTAGCACGAGCTGCGATCAATCATCGTTGTTTCCGTGCAACGCTTCCTCGATGAAATGATCCATCAACCCTTTGTCGATCGATGCAGGTATTACGCCGATAAAAAAGCCTTCACGGTCGATCAAATACGTCGTCGGCAAGCCGGTAATCGCATACTCGGCAAAGATCTTTCCGTCTATATCAAAGAGCACGGGAAATGTCAGGTTTTTCTCATTTAGGAATAATTTCATTTCCTCGACGGTCATTTCTCTTATCTCATCGGACGGCGCACCCTCTGCCACCGGCTCGGACGGAAAAACAACACCGAGAACGGCGACTTCTCCCTGATTTTTCGCACGATCCCTGTAAAGTTGCTCGACATCAGGCAACTCCAATGAACAAGACTCGTACCACGTCGCCCAAAATGTCAAATAAACAATCTTGCCTCGGTAATCCGACAATCTATGCACATTCCCAAATTGGTCCACCAATTCAAACTTGGGCGCCAAAGAATGACCGTGCGCATTTGTCTGCAAAGAGCCCGTCGCCTCAGGCTCGTTTTCATTGCTCTGACAAGCCGAGCATATGGATAGGAGAGAGATAATAAGTGCCGTCACGCACATCACCGTCAACATCGTCCGCTTCTTTTTAATAATGCTCATCTACGCCTCGTTTTCTACCAAAGAATGATTAAGATTCATCAATCGGCATAAAGCCTTCACCATAGACTTCATCATACGATGTCACGATCATCAGCGCATCAGGGTCGATTCTTTTTACGATCCTTCTGACTTCCGGCACCTGTGACCGACTGCAAGCACACAGGATGACCGGGAGCTGATCACGCGAATAGGCTCCTGTGCCATGAAGAATCGTCGAGCCGCGATCGAGATCTTTGCCTATAAGTTCGGCAATTAAGTCGCCTTTCTCGGAAACGATCACCGCCATTTTCCCCGATACGAATCCGAACATAATTTTGTCAACCACAAGAATCATCGCGGCGCTGTAGATAAAGCCGTAAAGTACTGCATCGATTTGGCGAAAAACAAATCCGCCACACAGGACAATGACGCCATCAACGAACATTGTAATCTGGCCGACCGACATATGGGGACGCAACTTTCGTAACGACATGATAACGAGGTCGGATCCGCCGGTACTGCTTTTATTCGAATAAATAATGGCAAGGCCAAGCCCTACGAGCGCGCCGGCAAACAGGGCGGCAAGCAGCGGTTCCCCCTGGTAGACAGGAAAATGCGGGCTGATCACATCAAGGAAAAACGTATTGATCAGGATCGTCTGAAAAGTACGCAGCAGATATTTCTTCCCGAGAATTTTGAGAGCGATAAGGATGATCGGAATGTTCAAAATGAGGGTCAACGTACCGATTGGCAAGTGCGTGTAATGTCTCACGATAAAAGCGATACCGGTGACTCCCCCGGGCGCGAAAGAGGCGTTCGCCGCAAAATTATAGATACCGATCGCAAAGAAAAAAGAACCCGCTACATCAAAGAGCAGATTGATTATGAAACGTCGAAGATTATTTCTTGTCATTATTCTCTTCAAAAAACCTGCGAGCACCTTTTACCCCTTGAAATGATGCGTGTCAAAATCAAACGCATTGCGTCGCGACTCCGGCAGCTCCAAAAATCTATTTACCTGTCAAAAAATTAACGAGCTTCGTATGAGTATTCGCCATCTTAAACGGCCAGACTTCCATCCCCCTCACGTACGTTTTCCACGTATCGCTCATGGCGGGCAATTGCAGTTGTCGACGCGTGTAAGAAAGATATTCCGTCGACACATACTGTCGGAGATTGAGATTTGTCCTTGTGTTGGCGAGAGCAACATTGACGGCGTTATAAATATCAACTCCACCGGAACTCATAGCGCTCAGCACGGAGTTCACGATGTTTCTTTGCCTCTGATTTCGCTGAAAATCGCTGTCAATCTTGCGAAGGCGCGCATACTGTAACGCCTGACTGCCATTGAGAAGCTGATAGCCTGGCTCAAACCCGAGATATTTGGCCTCGCGCTCCGTCAGCGTAATATGGACGCCACCCACGGCATTGATGATTTGCTTAAAGGCATTAAAATTGACTGCCACGTAACCCTTGATGGGAATTCCGAAGTTGCGTTCGATCGTGCGCACGGCAAGATTGGGGCCACCGTACGAATACGAAGCATTTAACATGCCCCACGGATGTTTTGCTGTTCCGATTTTGACGTACATCGCTCTCATCAAAGAGACGAGATTGAGAGTTCTGTTGTTGTGATTAAGAGATATAAGCATGGTGACATCGGCACGTCCTCTAAAATTATCCGAGCGCGAGTCAACGCCGAACAGGACGATGTTTTCGATACCCTCCATCGACACGAGCTTGGGTGAGGTCTGAGCGGGAATGTGTTCATCGCCACGAGTCTTCTTGGATGACGGATCACTTTCCGATACTTCACTCGGATCAGGATCGGCCAACATGCTCTGAAATGAATCAAAGTCGTCATCCAACTGCTTTCTCTCGTCATCCCTCAAGCCGCCCAACCATTCGTTGTCGGTCAGATCTTTCGCCAGAATGTTCTCGCTGAATGTCTCATCCGAAAACGTCACGCCTGACATCATGTCGGTAAAGATAATCAAAACACCCGTAAAAAGCGAAAAGATAAGGCCGGCAACGACCCCAAGCGCAATCAGTCGCGGCGAATGGAGACGCGCAAACAAAGTCCGCGCTTCGCGTTTATGCGAGCCAGCTTCCGAGCTCGCATTCACTTCATGACTGTTTATGTTCCCACGCGCGGCATCGCGCAATTTACCATTCTTTTCATTACGGCTATTCAATGTCCCGTGTTCCTTTCGCGCATATCATACGTGTGATGATTGTCCACACAACATTTTAGTCTCTTCTCCGGGGAACGGATCGTACCCCGAGAGAAGAGATATAAAACAATTGAACTATAAGGATGTTTATCGGTTCAAATTGCCCCTACCAACGTATACGCCAACCCCAATTCATGCCTACGGTGTAAATTGCCCCGACGATATACCACATGGCGATATACACGAAGATCAAGATAACAACTTTCAGCCATGCCTTGGAATCGTCACGTGAAGGGGAAAGGCAGGTGAGAGCAGCGCCGAGCGAAAGCAGTCTCACGAATTGGAACATGACCGCAATTATGTGCGTCCCGAAAGTGAAAACCGGAACAATGATCCCCAAGATCATGGCGACGAAAACGATCGGAAGCGCAATATTATGGTAGGAAGAATACTCAGCAAAGACGGAGTCGGGAGTGGCCGATTCGTCTTTTTCCATGAATTTCTTGATAAGCCATACGGCGAGAGGCAATGCGGCGATGTACAAGACATTGAAGAACCCTGTCAAGAAGAATGCTCCGGCATGCCAACCCATCTGTGATGCAGTCCCCAAGGTAAAGAAGAATGTGATCACGAGCGGGACGATGGCGGCGAAAAGCAAATGGATCGGCTCTTTCGTTCCTAATAATCCCTTCTTAAGCCACGGGAAATAGTTTTTGGCTGCTAGGGCAAGTGCTGTAGGCTCTTGGGGAGGCGGAGCATAGCCCGGTGCACCCTGAGGTGGATAGTATCCTGCAGGCGGATACTGTGGCGGCGCTTCTTGTGGCGCGCTATATCCAGGTGGAGGATAGGCGGCGGGCGGCGCGGGCGCTACATGTTCCGGTTCTTGTCGAGGTTCGGGCGGAGATTGTGCGAACACTTCAGCGTCAGCGGTAACTTGCGAATTCCCGCAATGACCGCAGAACGCCGCATCAGCAGCGATATCCGCTCCACAGAATAAACACTTTTTCATTTCTTATTTCTCCACTTTCTTCTCAATTCCTCCCGTGAAACATGTGTTTCAAATGGAAGGTGTGTCTGATGAATTGCATACATAGTCATTTTATCATAATAGAAACGACTTCTCATCTCACGAACACACACCTAAAAGCTTTGCGGATTAATCATCAGTGAAACTGCAAAAATGATGGATAAAAGATAATCGAAGACCTGCGCACATCGACTTTCCGTGATACCATGAACCGGACAGATCATGTGTGAAAGGACTTATCCTATGAGAGCAGTGATACAGCGAGTTACCAAAGCTTCAGTCCAATGCGACGACGGCCATCGATCTTCCATCGGCAAGGGATATTTAATCTTGCTCGGCATTGGGCATGAAGATAATGAGGAGAATTGTGCCAAGCTTTGGCAAAAGATAAAGAAACTGCGCATCTTTCCCGATGCGGAAGGAAAAATCAACCTCGATCTTGCAACGGTCGACGGTGAAGTGTTGATCGTCTCTCAATTTACCCTTTTTGCCGATACGAGGAAGGGAAATCGCCCGAGCTTCATCAACGCCGCTCATCCTCAGCTCGGTGAGCGCTTGTATGAGTATTTTGTCGAATTGGCGCGGCGCGACGTACCGGTCGTCGGAACGGGTTCGTTCGGCGCCATGATGGATGTCAGTCTCGTCAACAGCGGTCCTTTTACGATTATTCTCGATACTGACAATATGTGATTGTTTCTCTAAAAAAGCTCAGATGTCGAATCGATTGTCGTCTTGATAAATCGGACATCGGGGAAGTACGAAACCATCGTTGTAAAAGCGATCTCACATGCGTCGTGATCGCTGAACAATGCAAAGCATGTCGGTCCGCTCCCCGACATCGAGATGACGGGAGCATGTGTCGATCTCAAAACGCCTAATAACTCTTCAACCTGTTCGAGCGCTCCGGCGATCACCGGAACGAAATCATTGTGAATGAGAGAATCTAGCGCCCGCAAAGACTGCCGGTCAATAGCCTCTTTCCATACCGTCACCGATTCACGACACGGTGAACCGGCTCGCGCATCGGAAGGCCCAGATGGCGCACCCTCTTGTGACCGGGTTTTGACCTGTACCGATTCCGCTCCGCCGTCGGTTTCCCGGAACTGATCGAGCATTTCAAACGCCGTCTTCGTCTTAACAAATTGCGCCGGAGTCGCCAACAGAACGGGGGCTGGGAAAAGAGGCGGAAGCGAAGTCATCATTTCTCCGACACCCTCACAAAACCGCATCCCTCCATAAAGACAAAATGGGACGTCGGCTCCACAACGAAGGGCGATCTGTTCCAATTCACTAAGTGACAAGGATGTTGCATCAAGGTCAAACCAACGGCACAGGCGTTCGCGATTCTGAAACAAAAATCGCAATACGGCGGCGGCATCAGCGCTTCCGCCCCCCAGACCCGCCGCATCCGGAATTCTTTTTTCGATGAAAATCGTTATGGATATCGAGAAAGGGTCAATCCCTATGTGTTCGAAAAACATTTCCGCAGCACGGAAACATATATTTGCTTCGCCCGACGGAATCGATTGCACATCGGCATCAATGCGCCAAGGCGGTCGATCCGATTTTTGTCCAACAAAATGACTCGCATTATCACTCATCGGCAATTTGCATAGTTCAATGGAAAGTTTGTCCGCCAAAGAAAGCGTCGTCATGACCGTGGATAGTTCATGCATTCCGTCCGTCCGGCGACCTAGGACTCGGAGAGATAAATTCAGTTTTGCACGCGCCTCAAGGCACCCCCGGAAACTCGAATCGTTATCCAAAGCTTATCCGTCATCCTGTTGGAGCAACTGCTCCAATTCTTCATCCGTAAAAGCAATCTCCACGACTTTCGTAAGCAGATCAACATAGCTGAAACTGACATGCTCACTATATGACGGACTTACGGGACAACACACGGTAAATACGTTTGATGAACAATTCTCCAGAAAACCTTGGTGGATTACCGTACGACGACGCCCTCCGTTTGACTTAAGCATAATACGTTGCCCGAGATGAGCTTCCAGTTCAGCGCGACACGATGCGATATCGGATTTTACAATCAATTAATTCACCTCATATCTCGGCCATTCTACACGAATAGATATTCTCATAATTGGAGAGATATTATATCTTGTAAGACAGAATAATGCAATCGTACAGTTTAACGGTATCAAGCATTCAGCGCATTCAGCGCATTAGCGCATTCGTCGTACAATACCCCCGCCGAGAACGCGATTCTCGAGATAAAAAACAACAGATTGACCAATCGATGTCAAACGGACTGGCGACTCGAAGCGAACGGACGCAGAACCGTCTACTTCGAGAACGACATGGGCGGGAAAGGTTTGCCCCTGCGAACGAAGCTGAACGGCCGCATTGAACGTTGAGGGAAGCTGATCAATTGATGCGACATCACGAAGCTCGAGACTATCAATCATCGCTTCCTCCTCAGCACCCAATACGACTATATTATTCGCGCTGTCTTTATGGAGAACTGTCATCCGTTCGCCCAGCGATATTCCCAACCCGCGTCGTTGCCCCTCCGAATAATGCCAACTCCCGCGATGCTCACCCAGCACGGCGCCACGCGTGTCGACAAAATCACCCGGGATGTCTTCGAGACCCTGTTCGGAAAGAAACTGACTCAGCTTCATCGCTCCGAGAAAACAGATGTCTTGGCTGTCCGCTTTTTGCCCCAAGTGCACATCAAAGGAAGAGACGATTTCCCTGACCTGATCTTTCGTATAATTCCCCAACGGCAATAACGTGCGATCGAGTATCGCGCGCGGAAGCCGATAAAGAAAATAGCTCTGATCTCTTTTCCTGTCCTTCGCCCTCAGGAGATAGCGATACGGCAACTCACCGACCAACCGCGCGTAATGCCCCGTCGCAATGTAATCACATCCCAGACGATCGGCGGCCTCCGCCAAACGCCGAAACTTGAAATCGCGATTACAGAGAACGCATGGGTTAGGAGTCTCGCCTGAACGCCAAGACTCGACAAAAGGGACAATGACATCGCGATAAAAGTCGTCGACTGCATCGATTTTGATGTGTTCGATTGCGAGAGCGCGCGCAACGTCGGCAGCACGTCGACCATCGCCGTTACTCACCGTCTGAAGAGTCAATGCCGTCACGCGGTAACCTGCCCGCATCAAAAGAAGTGCCGCCGCGGCACTGTCAACGCCTCCTGACATACCGAGCAAGACTCGGTTGCCCGAACAGTTTGGATGATGATTCTCTCGAAGGCTCGTATCCATACAGATACTATAGCCGAATCAATGTGAAAAAAGCACGTTTCACGCTATTTATACCAGCATGGCACAGGGGTGCGGAAGTGCTCGTAGTCTTGCGATAACTTGTCGAATTCTTCCAGCATTTTACGTTCCTGTGAAGAGCCGGGAGCACTTAACGCCAGTTTTTCAAGAATGGTGAATAGTTGATGGTGAGCGAACTGGGCGAAGAAATAAGAGGGTACATCGCGATCAAAATAGACATCGATCAGACATTTCAAATCTTGCGGATCTCGCGTCCGCAATTCGAATAAAATCCGACAAAGATCCGCATGCACCACGTCTTCACTGAGCAGAAACGGATAATCTACCAGAAGCGCCGAGCTTCGTGCGTAAGCAAAACAGGTCGGCGCATACACTCCCAAAGAAAGAACCAAGCTCCCCCCATGGGCGACGCTTTTCGCATTTTGCGTCACAAAGGAACTCCAGCGGGAAAATCTTGGCGTATGAGGTATACGCTCTTTGACCTGCTCGATCAGTCCGGCAGTCCGTTCCCCCAATGTATCGACAATTTTGTGGCTGTTTCTATCGGTGAAAACATTGTTTCCCATTTGAAGAAAGCGCAGAAATCCCGCCATTTGGACGATGTTTTCAAAACGAAAAAGATGATTTTTATCTTTTAGATACTCCAAAAAAGGCGTGTCGGAACGCCTTTCCGCAATCCCGAAGAAACCCTCTTCCGTTTTCAGCCATCTGACTGCAGGCAACATGGGGCCTAGCGCTTGAAACAACGGCGAGACATCGAGCATCATTCGGTTTATGGAGTCAAGATGAACCCAAAGGTCGGAGACAAGTTGCCATTTTTGCCATGGACCGGTACAGAGCCAGTGTTCGCGTCGTTCCTTGTCAAAAGCCCTGAAGATAGATATTTTACTTGCATCATTCAGCACGATGCATTCACCCAATGTCCATCCGTTCATTCTGGAAATGCCATTGAGTCTCTTCTCAAGAACCAGCATTTCCGGCGGCCGAAATTTCAAGGAGCAAACGTCAGGTTCCCGCCCATCCTCACATCGTTCAAAGCTAGGAACATGACAAGCTTTGTTCGTAAAGGATTTATTGTACATGGGATCAATTCTCGCCATCCGTAAACTATGTGGACTGTATGTGTAAAGCTTAGCTGATGGGGAAACGACTATGCGCTACGTTTTGGGGCATAATCGTTAAAGCAAGATAGCGTCGCGCCATAAACACGAAAAACCGCTTCGCGATCCGACAATGTCGGCGTTCGCAAAGCGGTTTCGATTCGTTAGTAAGACAACCGCGAGGCGACTTTTATCTTACGTGCGACCGGGATATGCTTTGAGAGCGATCTCAAGTATTCTCATGGCTTCAGCAAGATCGTCCGTATTCAATACATACGCAAGCCTCACTTCATCCATGCCCATGCCCGGCGTCTGATAGAAGTTCTCAACGGGCGCCACCATTACGGACTTGCTGTCAACTTGGAAGTCCGTCAACAGCCAGATGGCGAATTTCTCCGCATTGTCGACAGGGAGTTTCGCAATCGCGTAAAAGGCGCCGCCGGGGCGTTCACAGAGGACTCCGTCCATCTTCTGCAGAGCATCGATCATGATGTTGCGTCTAGCCTCGTAACGCTCGCGGATCGGCGTAAAGTAATCGGGATCCAAATCGTACAGGGCCTTCGCGCCGATCATCTCGAGCGTCGGCACACAAAGTCGCGCCTGGCCCAACTTCAAAGCGGCCGTCATGATATCTCGATTCTTGGACGCCAACGAACCTATACGCGCACCGCAGGCGGAGAAACGCTTGGATACGCTGTCGACGATAATCACGCGATCGAGGATATCCGTCATTGAGCCGAAACTCGTCGCCTCTTTGCCGTCGTAACAGAATTCACGGTATACCTCGTCTGCGACAATAAACAGATTATGATCGCGCGCGATGTCCGACAACATACGAACTTGCTCTTTGGAATAAACGACGCCCGTGGGATTCCCCGGATTTGAGAGCGCGATGGCACGCGTCTTATCGGTAATCAGCGATTCAAGCACCTCTCTTCCCGGGAGTACGAATCCATCGTCGGGTTTTGTGGTGATCGGTTTGATCACGACATCGTACGGTGCGGCGAAACCGCGATAATTTGTATAGAAAGGCTCGGGAACGAGAATCTCCTCACCGGGATCGCATGTGAGAAGGAACGCCCATTGCAGCGCCTCGCTACCCCCGTTCGTGATGATGATATCTTCTACCTCATATGGCAGATTGATGCGCTTATAGTACTTCGAGATACTCTCGCGGAGAGGTTCCCAACCATTCGAGTCGGCATAAGCAAGCACTTCTACATCAGCCTTTTTAACGGCTTCCATGAAGACTTTCGGCGTCTCGATATCGGGTTGACCGATGTTGAGATGGTAGATCTTTATACCCCTCTTTTTTGCCTCATTTGCGTATGGAACTAGTTTGCGAATAGGCGATGCCTGTAGATCATAACTGCGTTTCGATGCTTTCATCCAATCATTACCCCCTTATCGAACAGCTAGATTTGAGCACGAGAAATGAGAGAACCCGTTTTTACAGGTTGTCTCTTTTGCCTATCATAACATATCGGCACCTGAATGATAGAATAAAAGCATGAAGAGACTTCTCAGTTTTCCCGATGTTCGTGATCGCATCGACTGGATCGGAACACCCGAACAACAGCGCCGGATGCTCCGGCGTTTTCACCTTGACGGCTTTGAAGTGATCTGGTGCGATCGGAAGGTGGAAGAACGCTTTCCGAGCGATGCCGTGACCGGGCTGCATCTCCCCTTTTATGCCGATTGGATGAATTATTGGCTTGAAGATTACGCCCGACTCGACGACGAGTTTGGCGATCGGGCGACTTGGACGAACTTCTATCAGGGCGAGTCGAAAGAAGCTTACATCGAATACCTCCGTAAAGCACTTGAATACGCGCATATACTCGATGTAGAGTATGTCGTCTTTCACGTCTCACAAGTCGCTGTCGACGAAGCGTATGACTATCGTTTCCAGTTCGACGACGCAACTGTCATAGAGGAGTCCGTGAAACTCGTAAACGCGCTCTTCGACACGAACGGTCGAGCGGAAGAAAAGGCAGCGCGCGGCAACCCTTATAAATTCAAATTCCTCATGGAAAACTTGTGGTGGCCCGGATTGAATTTTCGCGACGCTTCCCTGACGAAAACCTTGTTTAACGGTATTGAATACGAACAAAAGGGGTTTGCGCTCGATCTCGGACATTTGCTGAACGCCGACACGTCCATACGAACACCGGCGGACGCCGTCGCTTGGATTCATCGCGTCCTCGACGAGCATGAAGAGCTGCTGCCTCACATACGGGCTGTCCACCTTCATCAGTCGATGACGGGCGCCTTCGTCGAACAGTTTTGTGCTTCGGAGACGAGGACGTATGGAAAAGTGAATCGATCGTCTCTCGACTACTACGACCGTTTTCGATTGAGCTACGAACACGTCGCAAAGATTGACGAACACGCCGTTTGGGTGATACCTGGACTTCAGCCGATCCTCGACCGAATCAAGCCCGACTATCTCGTCTACGAATTTCACGCTGAGACAAAAGAGGAGTATTTTTTGAATCTGGAGCGACAGAACAGCTATTTCGGCTTATCAACTGACAACTCGAACAAAATGCCGCCCCGTGAATCATAAAAGCGGCAACGGTCGAATCTTTTCGTCGAAAAGTATTTTCTTCCCTAACTGGAAAAAAGTTCAACGTCGCCGCTTTAACTGTTTAAATGTTTTCCCTAGAACAGTCGATAGAATTCGTCGACCAGTTCTTCATAGTTTCCAAGAACGATCATATGGTGGTTCGCGATCGGTCTCGTCGTGAAATAATCGAGTCCTTTCGGGATTTCGAGTGAGATCTGCGTGCGGCACAAGTTACCTTCATGCATGCTGGTGAGAATGCGCCCGTCAGCCGCGAAGTATGTTTCGAAATCCTCGCGACATTTGAACACCGTGCAGGCGTCAGCGGGAAGATCCGCCGCGACCGAAATACCGAGACCGCTCTCAAAGTGAGTCGTGAGTTTGTATTTCTCCGTCATATCGAGCGGAAGGATACAGTGCGCAAATACGATTTCTTTCTTGGCGTGATACAGTCTCGACGGGTTCGCCATGAAAACGGGCTGCCCGGTCAATTCTCCGATGACGACCATCGAAACGAGCGAACGGCTGTCGCCCTCGCACGCCGCCCAAATCCCTTCCGCGTTGAGTATACCGAGCGCGAGACATCCGGTAATGCACGCCGGCTCAAGCAAATCGAAACAGCGCAAAGTGATCGCGTCAAGCGCATAGCGATCAACAATTCTTCGACATGCGCCGTAAACATTGAGCGCTCTTTCCATCTCGTCCTCGTCGTATCCCAAGCCTTTCAGGAGAAGCGTCCACTCATTGTCCTCATAAGTATGCTTTTCCCACTCGGCAAAGATTTCCGACATCGGAACGTGAACAAGCTCCATCCCGCTCCGCTCGCGCAAAAGTTCCCCATCGACTGGAGCGCCGATGAGCCAATCGGACTCGCCGGTGACACCGAGACGCATGCCCTTCAGTTTCTCCTTCGTTTCGACGGCTCTCATCAGAATGCGAATACGGCGAGCGAGTTCATCTGGATCGCCGTGCAGGATTTCGCCGCTACGACCCTGCTCGCCGAGGAACGAGAGAATCTCCATCGAAGCGGCGAGCGAGTTGTGCGCACGCTGCGTCAGAAGATAATACGGGCCTTCCACTTTGTCGTACACCGCGCGGAACAGCATCTCAGAACCGCCTGAACCGATATAGAACAATCTCAGCGGTTGAGCGGCGAAGACATCGAAATCTTCCGTAAACTCAAGTTCACAACCGAGCTCTTTCTCAATTTTTTCGAGCTGATCCTTGCACATATTCGTCAAGTAAGGATCGCGATTGTCATCCGGTGCTTTGATAAGCCAAACATGCTTTTTCATAGTGAATTCCTTCTTTTCTTTTATCCGTAAAGTGCCTTAGAAAGACGACGTCGAAGGCACTTCTATCGTCGTCACACCTGTGAACGACGATATATCCTTGAATTCCGCCTTAAACGCCAATTCATCGGCAACAAGGCGTTCTTCCATCTCTTCCAACTTCTCGCTAAGCATATGCAGGGCTTTCTTCCGCCTTTCGAGCTCATTGCGTCTCTTCTGCAGTTTGCGTCGAGCGCGCTCCATCTCTCTCCGTTCGGAACGCATATCCACGAGCATTTTTCGGTCTGCCGTTCGAGAAACCTTATCCTCCGCGGGCAACACACTGCCGCCGTGAACGTATTTTTCAATGAAACTGTCAATGTTCTGACCACGCAATGTCTGCCATGAAATCTTTGTCTTAGCGAACAATTCTTCAATTTTCTGCAGTTCAACGCCACGCCTCACTTTAAGCGTTGTCGTTTTAATCATATCTTTGAAACTATAGAAATAAGAGCGAACGCTCTTGAACGAGGGCAGATTTCGATTGACTTCATCGATAATCGATTTGATCGAACGCGCAACGTCTTCCTCCGTCGCCTCTGCCCCTTGTAATTTGCGCCATTTATTCTCATCGATCACGATTTTCGCCGTGATAACAATATCTCCGGAAGCTCCCTCATGGCCGAAAACGAGAGAATCGCGAACGATCTCATGGCGATTGATCAACAGTTCCAGTTCTTCCGGGAACACCTTTTTCCCGCTCGCAAGAACGATCATCGACTTGCTCCGCCCAGTGATAATCAGTCCATCTTTTCTTGTGAAATAACCGATATCAGCCGTATGAAGCCATCCGTCGCCGTCAATTGCCTCCGCGGTCGCCTCCGGATCGTTCAAATAACCTTTCATGATGATATCGGAGCGAACGAGAATCTCGCCGGGTTGACCGCGCTTACCGCCATTATCGATGGCGACTTCTACGCCTGACAGCGGCTGACCAACCGTGCCGAACGGGTTGACCTTCGTGTTGCCGCCACCGACAACCGGCGACGCTTCCGTCAACCCATAACCCGCCAAAACTTCTACGCCAATCGCGCGGAAAAACTTGAGCGTACTGCGTTCAACGGGAGCCGCCCCGCAGATCACCCACTTGAGATTGCCACCCAACTTGTCAAGGACATCCTTCATTAGAACGCGTCGCCTGTCGATGCCGAGCTTATAAAGCAAAGTGGACACGAACATACCGAACTGCAGTTTCTTCAATTGCCCGGTACGCCGTGCCTCATTGATTACGCGGCGATGAATTGCATCCAGAACAGCAGGTACGACAACCGTCAAGTGCACCTTATGTTCAGCAAAGTTGTTCCCGATGTACCGCAATCCATCATAGATATGTATCGTTCCGCCAAACGACAACACGGTAAGAAAACCGCACGTATTCTCAAAAGCGTGGTGCAGGGGGAGAATGGAAAGCGATTTGAAATACTTGCCGAAAAAGACGGAACCGCGAAGCGCGCGAATGTCGGCAGTGATTGATTTGTTCGTCAAAATGACCGCTTTGGAGGTCGCACTCGTCCCTGATGTGAAAAGAATCGCAGCATCGTCTTCTACGTCTTCGGGTTCGAGAAGATGTGTCGCCACCGTGCTGTCTTCCAAAGGTGTCTCGAGTGCGTCGTCAAGCAGCAAGAGCGTCTCGTCTTCAGCCATGCACGCCCTGAATGCCATGCTTTCATCGTCCGACATCAGTCCACGATCCATAGCTGCTCGGTACTTCAATAACGGAAAGTCATCGAGCATCGATTCCACGCGTTGATGCCAGGCATAGTCGTAAATCAGCATGACCGTCTGACTGCGTTGAATGCACGGAATAAGCTCCTGCGGCTGCAACAGTCGATCGAGAGGCACGATCACACCGAACCCTGAAGCCACAGCAAGCCAAGTCACCATCCACGCATAACTGTTGTCGCCTATTAAGGCGATACGACTGCCTCTTGGCAGCCGCTCGCCGAGCCAAGCCTGAACACGCGCGACATCACGTGACAGTTCGCTGTAAGACTTCGTCACTATTTCATGATCACGCGGTCTGACACGCCAGCGAACGGCGGGTCTGTCGCCATATTGTTCGCTACCGCGAATGACAACATCGCGCAATGAAAAAATAGGCGGCGCATCATACCATGTCCTGCCGATAACAATTTGAAGCTTTCGATTTGTTTTCTTTGTTATCTCTCTCGTCATCACCAAGTTGCCCACAACGGCGCATTCACCTTTCTTAGCATCACCGCCCGGACGCGACAGGCGGGGGATTCGGATAATAATTTCAAATCTTCGTTTCTACTCCACGAAAAATCCTTTAAATAACTGTTCGAACAAATCGTTGACGTGCTGTTGCGTTTCGACCGAGAATTGTTCATATCGCCGCAGCAGCTCGCGACCGGTATCCGTCAAGGTACTGCTACCGCCTTCCTGACCGCCCGGTTTGCGGACGATCACATTCTCGCCCAGCTGTTCTTCGAGGAGATTCAGAATCTGCCATCCTTTACTGTAAGAGAGCTTCATCCGCTGACAAGCCATGCGCACCGATCCCGTCTCGTCAATCAGACGTAACAGCACGGCGGGGCCAGGGCCGAAAAAGATTTTCTCGCGCGCGAGACTGAGTTTGAAGCGCACGCGCATCGGCAACTTCATCGCATCTTCCAGACATGACTCGCAACCCTCGAACAAATCCGTCGGTAGCGCCTCCGGCAAAACCCCACGATCGTCGAGCGCGATCCGCTCGACCGCCCCGGGAACGGCAGCGATGAGTTCCTCAAACGTATGACCTTTTTCCGCTCGGGCGAGCTGCTGGACGGTATCTTTACGAAAGACAATCGGCAAGCCGTTTTCCCCCTCGTAGACGGGAACGGTGACGCTTGACGGTGAAGAGAGAAGGCGCGTCAATGTCGATGTGTCGACGGACGGGATCATGGGTGTCATAAGAAAAATCTTCTCGCAGTCTCTACATGTTCTGTCGATGTAAGATAGCCCTTTGATCGCGTCATCAAACAAAGTCGTCCTGCTCCAATGATCATTATGGAGGCTGACGACGTTCATTCTGACAAGGTGTTTCTCCAAGTTGCCGCTCTTGAAACCGGTAATCACGACGATCGGAGCAATCCCCACCGTCTGCAGTCGGATGATCAAGCGCTCAATCAAGCTGATTCTGCCGATTCGGAGTAAAGCGGGCAGGACCTGTTGATCCTCCCCAAGAACTGTCACCGATTCGGGTCGCTCCAACGGTCGCGACGCGACGATTACGGCGGAGGCGCGCGGCAACTCTTCTCTCGGGACTGAACAATTATCCTTAGACGAATCCATTAAGCGCTCCTCCGTACAATTTAGACTCGGTTATTATTTCGCTTTGCGGTAGAACGTATCCTCCATGGGCAAGCTCTTCCTCATCTTGCCATCGAGTCTGTAATAAGCGTGCGCAACCGCCGGTGCAATCGGCACACAGGCGAGCTCTCCGACACCGCGTGCACCGAATGCGTGATCTACGTAGCCGGGACCTCGCACGATGCGGGTCTCGATCTCCGGGACGCGATTGGCACGGAACAGACCATATGTGCCGAGCTTGAAATTCGGAATGCCGCCCTCGTTGTCGAAGTATTCCGTCAAAGCGTAACCGAGACTCATCACACAGCCGCCTTCAATCTGGCCTTCAACGGCCTGAATGTTGATCGGCGTCCCGAGATCGTACGCTCCGACCATCTTCTCGAGTTTGCCCTTCTCATCGATGATCGCGACTTCACAACCGTAACTGTATCCGATATGGCTGACAGGGTTGTCTTTAGGTGAACCCATAGGGTCGGTCGGCGGACCGAATTCACCGAAGAACTCGCGTCCTTCTAATGCCGCCAATTCTCCGCCCGCCTCATCGAGCGACTTCTTCAGATCGAGCGCCGCCCGACGCGTCGCCTCACCCGTAAACAAGGTCTGCCTAGACGCCGTACTCGTTCCTGCATCGGGCGTGCGATCAGTAAACGGCTTTTCGAAGACGGTATCCGAAGGGCGACAGCCGATCGTCTGACACGTGATCGTCGTCATCACTTGCGCGATCCCCTGACCGGTACACGCCGCTGATGTTCTGATGCGAATCTTTCCGTTTTCGACAGACAGAGTACAGCGGCCGAAGTCGGGCAAGCCGACACCGATGCCGCTATTCTTGAACCCGCATGCAATACCGGCATAAGGACTCGATTCGTATGCATCGCGGACTGCTTCGAGACACTCCGCCAAGCCGCAACTTTCATCGACAATCTGTCCGTTCGGCAAAACATCGCCGGGGCGAACTACGTTCAGATAACGGAACTCCCACGGATCCATGCCCATTTTGTCGGCGAGCAAGTTAAGGTTGCACTCGAACGCGTAGCAACTCTGAGTGACACCAAAACCGCGGAACGCGCCGGAAACGACGTTGTTCGTATAGACTGCCTTTCCTTTGATATCGATGTTTTGGAAATTGTAGGGTCCTCCGGCGTGTGTGCAGGCTCGCTGCGTGACGGGGCCGCCAAGCGAAGCGTAAGCACCCGTATCGGCGACGATGTCCGCAATAAGTGCCGTCAGTCGCCCGTTTTCATCGCAAGCCGTCGTCATCGTCATCGTCATCGGGTGGCGTTTAGTGTGGACGAGCGTACTCGTGTAGCGGTCGAGCTTCACGTTGACGTAACGCCCTGTCTTCCACGCGAGAAGAGCCGCATGGTGCTGGACGCTCATATCCTCACGACCGCCGAAAGCGCCGCCGACTAACCCCGATCTGACATGGACCTTACTCGGGTCTATCTTCAGCATATTCGAAATTTCGCGCTGTTCGTCGTAGATCGACTGCGAGGCGGTGATCAAATTGACGCCGCCGTCATCGGAAGGCCAAGCGATGGCGCATTCCGTCTCGAGGAACGCATGCTCTTCCCATGAGACTTTGTACGTCTCCGTAACGGTGTATGCCGCTTCCGCGACAGCCTTATGCGCGTCACCGCGCACGAGGTGTTCATTCGACAGGATATTGCCTCCGGGATGAAGCTTCGGGGCATCGTCTTTCATCGCGTCGAACGGATCCAGCACAGGTGTCAGCACCGTGTACTCGACTTCGATCAAGTCGAGCACTTCCTGAAGGCTTTCACGCTTATTCGTCGCGACAAGAGCGATGGCATCACCGACAAAGCGCGTGACATCGCCTTCGCGGATCATGACGTCCCAATCCTGCACAATATGGCCGATCTTATTTTCCGGTACATCATCGGCTGTCAGTACGGTGACGCAATCGGGATGTTCCAACGCTTTCGAGATATCGATGCGGTCGATGCGGACACGCGGATATTTCGGACGTAGCGCCTGACCGTAGATCATACCTTCGAATCGGTAGTCGTCGGGAAACTTGCCCGTCCCGAGCACTTTCTCCGCGACGTCGATGCGATGCGACCTATCGCTGAGCGAAGCTTTATCAGGTAGCGCTTCGACGGGTTCTCCCGTCCTCAACAATCTTGCAGCGAGCTCGATCGCCTCGAAAATCTTCTTGTATCCCGTGCATCGACAGAGATTCCCGACGAGCGCTCTTTGGATCTCTTCGCGCGTAGGATCCGGGTTTTTGTCGAGTAGTACTTTGGCAGCGATCACCATGCCGGGTGTGCAGTAACCGCACTGTACGGCTCCCGCCTCGCCGAACGCGTAAACGTAGACTTCCTTCTCTCTCAGAGAAAGGCCCTCCACCGTCGTGACGGAACAACCGTCAAATCTCGAGACTTTCTGGACACATGCCTTAACAAGTTTGCCATCCACAATGACGGAACATGTACCGCACGCGCCCTCGCTACAACCGTCTTTGACTGACATCAGGAGGAGATCGTCTCGCAAGAAATCGATCAGCCTTTTGTCCTCATTGACCGTATGTGTTTGGTTGTTAACCGTTAAAGTCCATGACATAACTCTCACCTCTTTTTTAGACCTTAATGATCGTATAGACTTTTTTATCGGATCGCCGTATCCGGCAAACCTCTTCTCAAATACTGACCGTTGGCGTCCTTCACCGCAACATTTCCGGATATGACTTTACGGTTGCCGCGCAGGAAGACATCTCGCACCTTTCCTTTGAGGGAGAATCCTTCATATGGCGTGTAGTCGCAGTTTTCATGCAAGATATCAGAAGTGACCGTCCATTCCACCTTCGGATCAAAAACGACGATATCGGCGTCGCTACCGATTTGCAAGATGCCTTTTCTCGGGAATATTCCGAAGTACTTGGCCGCGTTCGTCGATGTGACGACGGAGAAACGGTTGATATCCATACGTCCTCCGGCGACTCCATATGCATACATAAGATTCATGCGCAGTTCGATTCCCGGAGCACCGTTCGGAATCTTTGAGAAATCCCCGCGACCCATTTCTTTTTGGCCTTTGAAATTAAAGGAGCAATGATCCGTACCGACAAACTGGATATCTCCTGATGCCAACCCCTGCCACAGCGCTTCCTGGTCGCGACGCTCGCGGAGCGGCGGACTCATGATAAATTTTGCGGATTCAAAATTGTGCTCCTCCGGTGTCCCGTAACGTGAGCGGTCAAGCAAGAGATACTGCGGGCACGTCTCCACGATAACGTCATTGCCGCGCTCTCTGGCGCGGAGAACACTAGACAATCCTCGTGCCGTCGAAAGATGCACGACATAGTGATTGGTGTGGAGTAGCGAAACGACCGTCTCAAGGCGATCAATCGCCTCAGCCTCGAGTTCGGCAGGTCGTGTCATCTGATGGTAGTAAGGCGTGAGGTTGCCTGCCTCCTTGATCCGCTTGGTGAACAAGTCGATGAGCAGTCCGTTCTCACAATGGAACCCGATCGTCGCGCCCAACTTTCCCGCTTCCTCAAGCGCCTCGTAAATCTCGTCCTCCTGCACCATCATCCGTCCCTTGTACGCCATGTACATCTTGAAGGAGGTAATACCGTCGTCGACGATCGAAGCCATTTCGCTCTTCAAATCGTCATTCCACTCCGTCAACGCCATATGAAAGCCGTAATCGATCGCCGACCGTCCGTCAGCCTTCTCATGCCAGCGCTCAAGACCGCGCGCCATCGATTCGCCATGGAATTGCGTGGCAAAGTCAAGGACGGTCGTCGTGCCGCCCGCCAAGGCCGCCAATGTCCCGGTCTTGAAGTCGTCGGCGGTGACCGTTCCCATCGACTCTAAATCGAGATGCGTATGCGTCTCAATCCCCCCGGGAAGAAAATAGCAATCGGAACAGTCGATTATTTCCTCATGGTCGAGGGGGACGATGTCGCCCAAAGCCTCAATCACTTCGCCGCGGATGCGTATGCTGCCCTTGACGGTCTCGTCGGGCAGAACGATGTAACCGTCCTTCAGAAGCATGCTGTGTTTCATGTTATCTCCCACTCTTCACTTATTGTTTCGAAGCCGGATATTTGCTTCAGTGTCTCATGAAAGCGCAAACAAGACACCACCCCCGCTCGCCGAGCGATTCTCGCGTCGCAAGCAGGGTGGTACTTCGCCTTATCACTTTAGATGGCGCGGAAACCGGAGTTCGGCTCCCGCGCCATATTAATATCAATTATAGGTTCTTCCAGACTTCTGCGGCGCGAGCTTCCGTGCGTGCGTTAATCTTCTCGACGTCGACCGTAAGAATGGCGCGATCCTTCATCACGACTTTACCGTTGATGATCACGTCGTTTGTCATGCGGCCGTAGCAACCGAACAAGATATGCCCTCTCCAATTGTTTGCGCCGAAAGGCGTAAACGGAGCGTAGTCTAGCGTAATAATGTCGGCGTAGGCTCCCGGTTTCAACATACCGAGCGGGCGCTTGAAGTGCTTCGCACAGATGGCGGGGTTGTTGTCAAACTGTAGCTGCAATGCTTGACCGAACCCGACTGTCGGATCGGAGAGTCTGTAAGACTGCAAGATCTTCGACACTTTGACCGATTCGAACATATCATGCGTGTAAGCGTCGGTACCCATGCCTAGGCGAATGCCGCGCGCCAACATACCGATCACCGGTGTCGCGCCGACAGCATTACCCATGTTGGACATCGGGTTGTGTACGACAGTCGTGTCCGTCTCCGCAAGAATATCGAGCTCGCGGCCATTGACATGGACAGCGTGAACGGCGATCGACTTCGGGCCGAGCATGTTCCAGCCGAGCAAACGCTCTACGACGCGGCAATCGTATTTTTTCAGGCTGTCGTACTGGTCTTCACGACCTTCACCTACGTGAACGTGGTAGCCGGCATCGATGCCTTCCATCGATTTGACGATTTTCTCCATCGTCTTGTCGGAGATCGTAAAGGAGGCGTGCATACCGAACATCCCTTTAATCATGTCCTGTTCGTCCGTATTCATCGCTTTGATGAAGTCGACATTCTCCTTGATCTCCGCATCCGTGATTTTTTCGCCATCGCGATCGGAGACTTCCATCGAGAATGAACCGCGGATACCGATCTCTCTCGCCGCTTCCGCCAGAGCGAAGAGAGAACCTTTGGCGGCGTTCGGGCTCGCATGGTGGTCAAACAGCGTTGTCACGCCGTTTTGAATGCTTTCGATATACGTTGTGTACGCCGACAGCTCACAATCTTCCAGCGTCAGGCTACGGTCGAGCGCCCACCAAAGATTTTCCAGAATCTCCGGGAAATTGCGCGTCGGCTTCGATACGCCCATGCCGCGCGCGTAGGAGCTGTAGATGTGCGTATGCGCATTGATCATGCCCGGCATGATAATGCGACCGCCGACGTCAAAGACTTCGTCATCGGGGAAACGCGCTTTTAAATCTTCGAAGTCGCCGACTTCTTCAATTAATTCACCGACGACGCGCACGGCGCCGTTTTTAAAATAAAGGTTGTCTTCACAGTTCGTAATTAATCTTCCGTTACCAATAATCATGTGGACCTCCTGATCCGTTTAGGATTCTTTTCATCGCCGCCCCGCGCTCCAAAATGCGAGCGGGAGCGAGCGCACAATTAAATCATTTACATCTTTTAAAAGATGCCCCTTGCGACATTCCTGTCTCGAGGGGCATCACTTCAACTATTCACAACAAGCCTTATGGCACGCCGCGTTGTAAAGCCAAGGAGCCTTTTCGTTGACGGCTTCGATGACTTTTGCCATACGCTTGTCAAGCTCATCGCCTTCCAGAGCCGTATCGAACACGCGACCGCGCTCGTCTCGAATTCTGTACTTATCGTCTGCGAGCTTGAGGAAACCGATGTTCTCCGAATCGACGAAATCTTCCTCACTCCAGAAGAGCGTCAGTTTGTCCTTGTAAGGTCTTCCGGCGTGCGGACAGAACGTCGCGCAGTTACCGCACTCGTTACACATACCGTCCACGTGGATAATCTGTTCCGCGATATCGAAACCGTCCACAAGAACCGCCACATTGGCGCGGTTCGGACAGACTTCGGTACAGATGCGGCAGAGCTGATCGCAAAGGAGACAGCGTTCGCCTTCCTTTTCAGGTGTAGATTGCGTTTCGACCAAGACTCCGCGACGGTCGACGATGACGTCCTCGTCTTTCGCGACGAGAACGCGATCGAAGTTGTGCGCGAGGCCTTCTTTCGCAAGAATATCGATCGCCGCCTTCTTCGCGTCGCCCATCGCGGCAACGATCGTCGAAGGACCCTTGCGGCAGTCACCGATGACATAGACTCCGTCGATAGAGGATTCCATCGCATCCGAGACGAACGGGCTGCCCCACTTGTCGCAGGAGAGCTTCCAGTCGTTGAAGAGCGATTGATCGACCCTCGCGCCCGTCGCTCCGATGACTGTGTCAAATTCCAGCGTTACCATCTCGCCCGTTCCGAGACACGCCCTGCGGCCCGATTCATCGAAACCGCCAAGATACTGCTTTTCACAGACGAGCTGTTTGCCATCGTAACTGACCGGGGCAAGGAGTTCGCGCCACTCGACGCCTTCCGACATCGCCTCGTCGAACTCGTCTTGGCTTGCCGGAGCGTACATTTCCGTACGGCGATAGACGATTGTCACTTCGGGCGATCCGGGCATACGCTTCGCAAGGCGCGCGCAGTCCATCGCGACGTCCCCCGCGCCGACAACGGCGACTTTTTTCCCGAGATCGCGCGGACCGTCTTTCTTGACGGACAACAGGAAATCGAGAGAATCCAAGACTTTCTCGCCGCCCTCGGTAACAGGTGAGCGACCCTTCGCCCATGCGCCGATTGCCAGCACAACATAGTCGTATTTGTCTTTGAGCGCGTCGAGCTTGACATTAGGATCGGCGTTGAAATGGAATTTTACGCCGGCCGCCTTCGCCAGTGCCAAGTCGCGGTCGATCTCTTCCTTTGAGATTCTGAACGAAGGAATCGCATAGCGAACGATACCGTGCGATTCGGCTCTTTTCTCGAAAGCATCGACGGCTACACCGTTGCGCGCCAGATAATAGGCCGCCGCGACACCTCCGGGACCGGCGCCGATTACACAGACTTTCTTGTCGGTGCGCACCGGTCTAGGCCTGAACGCCGCATTGTAATTATCCTGCGCCTCGTCGGCAGCTTTTTTCTTGATTTCGCGCATATGGAGCGAAACGTCGTAATCGATGCGCGTGCAGTGTTCACGACACGGCTGAGCACACAATATACCGGTGATCGTAGGGCATGCATTGTCGATGGCGATCACGCGGAACGCCTCGTCGTAGTCACCGCGAGCGACAAGCGTGTTGTACTCGGGAATCTGCTGATTGATGGGACAGCCGCCGTCTTTACACGGTGCCTTGTAGCAGTCGTAAAGCGGGAGTTCCGAGTCGGTTTTACGCGACCAGACTTTCTCGCGCCAGCGTTTTTGTGTTCTCGGATCCTCGAGCAACGATTGTGCCAACGCTCTCAGCTTGAGAAGATCGATATCACTGCTCTCGTTCCCGAGGTAAGGTTCAGACTCCTCCACCATCTGTTTAAAACGTGCATATCCGCCGGGTTTCAAGAGTGTCGTCGCGACGGTGACGGGGCCGATTCCCGTCTCCAGGATGGCCGCCATATTCAATCCGTCAGCTCCTCCCGCAAATGAAACGGGGAGTTTGCCTTCGAACGCCTCCGACAATTTCAGCGCCAAGCTGATCGTCAGCGGCAAGAGAGAACGGCCGGACATGTACATCTCTTCCGATGGCACTTCGCCTCTCGTGACATCAACGGGACACGTATTCGTCAGCTTCACGCCGAACGCCAGCCCCTGTTCTCGACTCACCTTTGTCATTCGCTCGAAGATGCCGAGGGCATCGCCGAATTGCAAATCTGCAAGGAAGTGTTTGTCGGGGAATACAATGTAGTCGTAGCCGAGATCGTCGAGCGTTTTTCTGACAAAGTCATAACCGAGCATGGTCGGATTGCATTTGACGAATGTATGACAATGTTTTTCCGTCAACAGGTAATGCGCAATGCGCTCAATCTCCGCCGGCGGACATCCGTGCAATGTGGACAGGGTTATCTGGTTGCAGAGACGCGGCGAAATCGCATCGACGACGGCTTCATCCACACGCTCGAAGAGGCCCATGTGACCTCTCAGGAAATCCATACACTCTTTGTAGATAGGTGTCTCGGACGCGTCTTTGATCCCTTCAATGAAAGCGTCCATCTTCGGCAACTTGATGCCCTCTAAGTCATATCCGACACTCATATTGTATGCGAAGTCATTGCCGTCCGAGATGCCGAATTCGACTGCCAGAACTTTCAGTGCGATCCACGCTTTGACGTACTCGTCAAATGCCTCTTGTACCGTCAACTCTGTCGACCATTCGCAGTTGTAGCATTCATCCTCTGCGTTGATACATGGCTTGGCTACGGCATGTCTAATCTCCTCACCGTCCATCTTCTGAACGGTCTTGAGCTCGATAAATCGAGCACCCGCGAGATAAGAAACAATAATGTTCTGCGCAAGTTGTGAATGAGGGCCGGCAGCGGGTCCGACAGGTGTCGCGATCTCTTCGCCGAACGGTGTGCGGAAGTGCTTATCACCTTTCGGAAAATAGAACTTGCTCTTGTCGAGTCCGAATACTCGACCATTTTCCTTGTACTCCCGGAGACTCCAATCGATGAGATTGGCGAAGCCGATCGGTCTCATAATATCGCTCATATCGTCTATATCCTCTCCTTCTTAGTGTGGTGACATGGCATCCGCGGCAGCGAGGCAAGTCACCCGTCACGTTTAATCTCTTGATTACTATTTTAACAGTAGATTGTGAATTATTATCCGTTTTTTTCTTGTTTTCACCAAATTTCACCGACAGAAAATACACAACACAACAATTTTCTCATTCGGATGAAAAGAAGACCGGGCTTCTCCTGCGAGAACCCCGGTCTTGCGATCAGGTTATTTGTTTATGCGCCCTGAACGACACACGCATCGATTCCCGGCATGACGTCTTCGTCGGCATATGCGCTCAGATTAACCATTATCGGCCCAGCGAGGCGTCGTGCCCCTCCAGAGCTCATCCAGCTTAGCGCCGGGATTCTTGATCTTCTGCAGGAAGATCATCGCGGCGATGATGTAAGGTTTGTAACTCGCTTCTTTGTATAAGGGGACGCGGTAGCGATCGAAGACCGACTCGTCGACTTCACCTTCCGCGCAAGATACGCCTGTGATGTCTGCAGGCAGACAGTGCATGTACAACGCATTGCCGCCCTTTGTCAAATTCATCATGTCTTCGGAGCATGTCCAGTCCTTATGCAGCGCGTTCTCTGCGAGCAGTTCCTGCTCGAGCGCATCGATACCGGCTTGGTCGCCCTTGGCGTACAGATCTGTGCGGATCTCCATCGCCTTGAACGGTGCCCAGCTCTTCGGGTAAACGATATCGGCATCTTTGAATGCCTCTTCCATCGACTCGACGCGCGTGAACTTTCCGCCGTACTGCTCTTCGTTGTGCTTCGCGACACCTTCAATCTCGTCCATGATTTCGTATCCTTCCGGATGCGCGAGAACGACGTCCATGCCGAAGCGCGTCATCAAGCCGATCACGCCTTGCGGAACGGAAAGAGGCTTGCCGTACGAAGGTGAATACGCCCATGTCATGGCGACTTTCTTACCCTTAAGATTTTCGACGCCGCCGAGCTCGTGGATGATGTGGAGCGTGTCGGCCATCGTCTGTGTCGGGTGGTCAATGTCGCACTGCAGATTGACAAGCGTCGGGCGCTGTTCGAGCACGCCGTCGTTGAAACCTTCGTCGACATAACTAGCGACATTCTTCATGTAGGTGTGACCTTTGCCAATGTACATGTCGTCGCGAATACCAATGACGTCCGCCATGAAAGAGATCATGTTCGCCGTCTCTTTGACTGTCTCGCCATGGGAAATCTGCGATTTGCCCTCATCCAGATCCTGTACCGCAAGTCCTAGGAAGTTACATGCCGACACGAATGAGAAACGAGTTCTCGTCGAGTTGTCGCGGAACAGTGATATGCCGAGCCCCGAATCGAAAACACGGGCGCTCTTGTTATTCTCGCGAAGCGCGCGCAACGCGTCCGCCACCGCGAAAATGGCCATAATTTCGTCTTGCGATTTATCCCATGTCAGGAAAAAATCGCTGCCGTACAACCCTTGATAGTCGTAGCCTTCCAGTTGATCAATAAGCTTTTTTAGATCCATTTGTACCTCTTTCCTCTCTTGAAATACGTTATATATTATTTTTCAAATTATTAATCCATCGCCGCGAGAACACC
>JAAZKT010000012.1 GCA_012799695.1 Clostridiaceae bacterium | reverse complement strand
CATAATCGAGATGAAAATCGAGATGGTTAGGAATGATGTTTGTAATGACGGCGTGATTTACGACAGGTAGCGAGTCCATCAATTGAAAGCTGGATAATTCAAGGACGACGCGATCAGTCGGACGAATTCGTTCGATTCTGTCGAGAAGCGGTGTGCCGATGTTTCCACCAGTATGGACGGAGTATCCGGCCTCTTGCAGGATAAGGCTGATGAGTGTTGTCGTCGTCGTCTTGCCGTCGCTTCCGGTGACTCCGTACAGCGGAGCGGGACAAAGCTCCATAAATAGAGCGATTTCGGAAGTGACGACGGCGCCGCGATTTCGTTCACGCACGAGTTCGGGGAGATCAGTCCGCATCCGCGGCGTACGAAAAATTAGATCAAACCCTTCAAGATAATCGAGATAATGTTCGCCCGTCGACCAGTGCAGGTCGATGCCGTCGTTTTTGAAATCACGTTGTATCTTGAGTAGTCTTTCATCGTCGTTGCGCATCATGTCGAAAACTGTGATGTCATTGTTCTTTGGATATAGCCAGCGGATGAGTGGGCGATTGCTAATGCCCGCGCCAATAACAGCGATTTTTTTATCGGATATAAAACGCCCAAATTGTGCCAACGTGGTCTTCATGTCGTCTTCTCCCATGAACAGGTCGTTTGACTCATGGTATCACAGAGCATCACGTCTTCTAAAACCGAAGCTGATCAACTTTAGAGAAATCGCGATAAGCGCGACCAAACCGATGAGAGCCGCGAGAAATAGCGAGATCGATTGACCGGGGAGAAGCGCTAGCCGATACACAATAAATGAAATGCTCCAGGCGAGAATCGTCTGGAAAGTGACGATCAAGAAAAACCCGCAGCGAATACCCAGTTCGCGATGCATGACGGCGACAGCGGCAGCACAAGGGGTGTAGAGGAGTATAAAGACTAGGAAAGAGATGGCAGCCGGCGTTGTAAGAAGCATCTGCAGCGATTCATTGAGAGACATGCCGGATCCCGAGATTGCGACGGTCAACGTGCTGATGATTGTCTCTTTGGCGGAAAAACCGGCGAGTAAAGCGCTGACGGCCGGTGTGCTGTCAAATCCAAGAGGAGCGAAGAAAGGAGCGATCTTTCCCGCAATCACGGAGAGCATGCTCGACTCGGGAGAGTCCGCCGGGAAAAAACGAAAATCGTACGTTTCAAGCACCCATATAATGAGCGTGACAAGCAAGATGATCGTGAAAGCCCTGACCATGAATTCCCTTGCATGACGTCTGACGAGCCTGCCAAGCGATTTTAAAGACGGAAAACGGTAAGGCGGAAGTTCAAGCAGGAAGGGCGATGCCTCACCGCGGAAGACTGTGCGTCGCAAAAACAGAGCCGTGATGACACAGAGAACAATGCCGAGCATATATAGACCGGGGACGACTAGTGTCACATAGCGAGGGAACATCGCTGCCGCTATCAGGCCGTAGACGGGGATTTTTGCGGAGCAACTCATAAATGGTACGAGAAGCACGGTCAATAGCCGGTCACGTTTTGAGGGGAGTGTTCGCGTTGCCATAACGGCGGGTACGGAACAGCCGAAGCCGAGCAAAAGGGGCACAATACTTGCACCGGAAAGACCGATCCTACGCATCAGGCGATCCATGATAAAGGCGACACGCGCCATGTAACCCGTAACTTCGAGCAATGACAGAAGGAAGAACAGAATCAAAATCATCGGCAGAAAGGAGACGACACTTCCAACGCCGCTGAAGATACCATCAATCACGAGCGAACGGATGATCGGGTTCAGTTCGGCCTGTTCCATGACGACTCCTAAATAGTCTCCGAGTCTCAAGATGGCATCCGCGAACAGGTCATTTAGAAACTGCCCGAGCGGACCGAACGAAATCCATGAGACAGTGACCATTACGGCAAGGAATATCGGAATGCCGAACCATTTGTGCAGAAGTATGCGGTCAAGAGTCAATGTTGCGGAGGGCGCCTCCTCATAACTTGCGTACTTTGAGCTCAGGACCTTCGATTCGATTTCGCCAATAAACGCATAGCGCATATCGGCAAGAGCCGCGAGACGGTCTGTTTCCAAGTCTCGTTCCATCTCGACGACGATATGTTCAACTGCCTCGAGTTCATTCTGATTCAGTCCGAGTTCAGGTACTAAGAGCTCGTCACCCTCGATCAGCTTAGTCGCAGCGAAACGCGGCGTTACACCAATGTCCTCGGCATGATCTTCGATCATTACGGCGATGGCATGGACCGCCCGGTGTACGGGACCGCTGCAAAGATCGGGTTTGAGCGGTTTTGTCCCGTTGAGGGCAGTTTCCATCGAAACGCGCATATATTCGGACACGCCTTTATTTTGGCTGGCCGAAATGGCGACAACGGGAATGCCGAGTTCTTTTGAGAGCTGATCGACATCGACTTGACGTCCCAACGCCGGCATTTCATCAATCATATTGAGTGCTAAAGTGATCGGAATATCGAGTTCGATCAGTTGTAAGGTGAGATAGAGACCGCGCTCGAGGCTTGTCGCATCAACGATATTAAGGATGCAATCCGGCTTTTCGTTTATTAGAAAATTGCGACTGATTACTTCTTCCGGAGAGTATGGCGATAACGAATAAATGCCGGGAAGGTCGACGATTTCTGAATCAGGATATTCGCGAAGACGACCGGATTTGCGTTCTACCGTGACGCCGGGGAAGTTGGAAACGTGCAGTTGACTTCCTGTCAGTCTGTTAAATAATGTTGTCTTGCCGGAGTTCTGGTTGCCCATCAGGGCAAACGTCAACGATTCCTTTGCCATCTTCTGCGCCTTCTAACTCTCTTGAATTGATTGTCTTGAGATGGTTCGCTAGGGATGAGTTTTTCGTCGCAGGCTTTTTGGCTCGCTACACAAAGAGGATAAGTAGCGTCTGGGGGTAAAGAAACCCCGAAAGCAGTATAGTCATCGCAGTCACCGAATCCGCGAAAGCGACAGGGTTGCCCGCAAGTGCCCATTTCATCCGACAGGAGCTCAACTTCAATATCGCGCGCGGCTTCCTCGCGCAATGATAAATTATAGCCGCGAAGACACAGCTCGATCGGATCGCCGAGAGGCGCTACGCGTACAAGTTTGACAATGGTGTTAGGAGTAAGCCCCATGTCGAGCAGTCGGCGTCGCAATTCTCCGCCTCCGTTTACGCGCAGGATTCTTGCACACTGTCCGATTCGCAAATCACTTAAAACCAACGCGAACTCTCCTTAGCAACTGATAAAATCTATCGGAAATTCCCGACGTTCTCAATATTATCATTAATTATGAGACAAAAAGCTATCATTTGCTACGGGTCATTCTAATCCTGCATATTCGCAATGCCATATCAGATTCTCCACTTTCATTAAAGAGATGACGAATTGATCCCCTTAAATATCGATTTATAAACATTCAATTCGTACTTATGACACAATCACGATGTGTCGCCTGTGATAAAATCAGACCATGAAATCAGAGATTGCCGTGTATGGTGCACGTGAACATAATTTAAAGAATGTAGATGTAAAGATTCCGCGCAATAAGCTCGTCGTCTTGACGGGCATATCCGGCTCGGGGAAATCCTCCCTTGCGTTTGACACGATCTATGCCGAGGGACAGCGTCGGTATGTCGAGTCGCTTTCTTCGTACGCCCGACAATTTCTCGGTCAGGCAAAGAAGCCTGATGTTGATCGAATCGATGGGTTGTCTCCGGCGATTGCGATTGATCAAAAAACGACAAGCCGAAATCCGCGTTCAACAGTCGGAACGACGACGGAGATCTATGATTTTCTACGATTGCTGTTTGCGAGAGTCGGCATTCCGCACTGTCCGCAATGTGGGAAAGTCATCGAACGCCAGACAGTCGATCAGATGGTCGACGCGATCATGACGCGCCCCGACGGCACTCGTATTACGCTCATGGCACCTGTTGTTCGAGACAGAAAAGGTGAGCATGCCAGACTATTAGAAAGGCTTCATGCGCAAGGATTCGTCCGTGCTCGGATCGATGGCGAACAGTACGATTTGTCGCCCGATATCGCGTTGGCACCTAATAAAAGGCACACGATAGAAGTCGTTGTCGATCGCCTTGTCCGACGCGACGGTATTCAGAATCGTTTGGCGGACTCGCTTGAGACTGCGAGCGTACTTGCGGACGACATCGTGATGGTTCGTTTTGAAGAGCGTCTGCCTAACACAAATGATTCGGACGAAACGCTATACGAGGTGAGTGAATCGCTCTTTTCACAGAAACTCGCGTGCGCAGATTGTGAGATCAGCCTTGGAGAAGTTTCTCCGCGCATGTTCAGCTTTAATAACCCTTACGGTGCTTGCCCCGAATGCACGGGTCTTGGCAGTCGCTCGCACTTCGTGCCCGAGTTGATCGTCGAAAACCCCGAACTATCGCTTAGCGAGGGCGCGATCAACATTATGGGGTTCCATTTTAAGGATCGGAACAGTTGGACGTATTGTCATGTTGAGGCTTTGGCGGAAAAGTACGATTTTTCGCTCGAGACGCCATGGCGAGAACTGCCGGATCACATTAGACATATGATCATGTACGGTAACAATAAGGAAACGATCATCGTCGATACGAGCCGTACGAAATACAATAAGGGGAGGCCTTATCACACATCGTGGGAAGGTCTGATTCCGACATTGGAGCGGCGGCATTTCGAGACGAGTTCCTCCGACATGAAAGAATATTATGCGCGCTACATGCTTGAAACACCGTGCCCAGTCTGTCATGGCGCCAGGCTGCGTCCCGAAGTCCTGGCCTTTACATGCGGTGGAAAAAATATTGACGAGGTCACGCACCTTTCGATCGGTGAAGCGCTTCGATTTCTGACTTCGATCGAGTTTGATGTAAGTCGAGCTGAAATTGCGCGCCCCATCATGCAAGAACTTGGCGCGCGGCTACAGTTTCTTATTGACGTTGGGCTCGATTATTTGACGCTTGCACGATCATCCGGTTCGTTGTCCGGCGGTGAGTCGCAACGTATCCGGTTGGCGACACAGATCGGATCGAGCCTGACAGGCGTATTGTATGTGCTGGATGAACCGAGCATCGGTCTCCACCAAAGAGACAATGTGCGGCTTTTGGAAACGCTTAAAAATCTGCGCGATCTCGGAAATACGGTCATCGTTGTCGAACACGACGAGGAGACATTCTGGGAGGCCGATCACATCATTGATATCGGTCCCGGAGCCGGTGTTCACGGCGGATATATTGTCGCAGAGGGTAGACCCGATGACATTGTACGCGTTGCGGAATCAGTGACCGGTCAATATTTGTCGGGAAGTAAATTCATTCCTATCCCGAAGGAGAGACGAAAACCGGACAAAGGTTACCTGACAATCTATGGGGCACGTGAAAACAACTTGAAATCGATCGATGTCTCGATTCCGTTGGGCGTTATGACGTGTGTTACGGGAGTCTCAGGCTCGGGAAAAAGTTCGCTCATCAATAACATCTTGTTGAAAAAATTGGAAATTGAGCTGAATCGTGCGAGACGCGTGACGGGCATTTTTGACAGGATCGAAGGCATTGAAAAACTCGATAAGGTGATCGCCATCGATCAATCGCCAATCGGCAGAACGCCGCGTTCGAATCCCGCAACATATACGGGAACTTTTGACCATATTAGGCGACTGTTCGCCGAATTGCCCGCCGCTAAGCAACGCGGATATAAAGCAGGGCGATTCAGTTTCAACGTCAAGGGTGGTCGTTGCGAGGCGTGCTCAGGCAACGGAGTCAACAAAATCGAGATGCACTTTCTTCCGGATGTCTTTGTCAAGTGTGATGTCTGTCAAGGAAAGCGATTCAACAGAGAGACGCTCGAAGTGCGCTATAAAGGTCTCTCAATCAGTGATGTGCTCGATTTAACGGTCAGCGAAGCTCTAGCGGTCTTTGAGACCATGCCTCCGATCTATCGGAAGCTCAGGACTCTTGAAGATGTCGGTCTGGGATACATTAAGCTTGGGCAACCTTCGACCGAGTTGTCTGGCGGTGAGGCGCAGCGCGTGAAACTCGCCTTTGAATTATCGAAACGAAGTACTGGCAGCACGCTCCTGATTCTCGATGAACCTACAACGGGTCTTCATGCATCGGACGTGCACCGACTGATCGGCATTTTGCAAAGACTCGTATCGGCAGGTAATACGGTCGTCGTAATCGAACATAACCTTGATGTGATTAAGCAAGCTGACTACATCATAGATCTCGGACCTGAAGGCGGCGATGCCGGTGGCGAAGTCATCGCATACGGTACTCCTGAGAAAGTAGCCGAGTGTGCTCAGTCATATACAGGGCACTATCTAAAGTATATTCTCGATCGCGGATTACGTTTAGATGCCGATATATAGGTCTCCGAACTTGTATTAGCAGCAGTTTTTCACCTATCATGTAGGGTGGAGACTGAGATAGGACGATAGGACGGAAAAAATGAGCAAGTGTTCCATTTGTCATAAAAATGAAGCCGTAGTGTTTACCACAAGAATTGAGGACGGCGAATCGCGCATGCAGGGAATATGTCTGAAGTGTGCTTATGAAGCCGAGCTCCCCGGGATCGAACAACTTCTTTCTCGGGCAGGAATCAATCAAGATAATATTGATGAAATCACTGCGCAAATGAATGAAGTTCTCGCCGATATTTCAGCGCAGAGCCCTGAGGATTTGTTAAAGGCGCTTTTGTCAGGTGAAATGTCGGGAATGATGCCATTTACCGGAGCGGATGCCGGTCTTTTCTCTCAAAATGCCGATCGCTCTGACGGTGAAGACGAGAATGAGGACGCTCCGGATAGTCGAGAATCGCGTCCGACGCTTCGCCCGCACGCTTCGATCGGCGAGCTCATGCCCGCGAACGTCGGCGGCGAATCAGATGACATCGCGGGATTCCGCAAGATTGCGAGAGAAAAGAAAAAGGCGAAGGGTAAACGTGAGCGTCGGCTCAAATTTCTCGAACAGTTTGCCATCAATTTGACAGAGGAAGCCGCGTCCGGTCGAATTGACCGCATCATCGGTCGCGATGAAGAACTGGCTCGCACCATCCAAATTCTCAATCGAAGAACGAAGAATAATCCTGCACTGATCGGTGAGGCCGGTGTCGGTAAATCGGCAATTGCCGAGGGACTCGCTGTTCGCATCGTTGAGGGAAATGTACCCGCGAAACTGCTAGGACAGGAATTGTATCTGCTTGATATGACGGCGATGGTCGCCGGGACGCAATTTAGAGGCCAGTTCGAAAGTCGTATGAAAGGCGTTGTAGAGGATGCTCGACGTGCGGGCAACGTGATTCTCGTGATCGACGAGCTCCATAACATCATGGGTGCCGGAGATGCCGAGGGCGCTATGAACGCCGCCAACATTCTCAAACCTGCTTTGGCTCGTGGAGAGATTAAGGTCATCGGTTCGACGACCTTAGACGAGTATCGCCGTTTTATTGAGAAGGATTCCGCGTTGGAACGCCGATTTCAAAAGGTGATTATCGAGGAACCGTCTGCGGAGGACACATTGGAGATTCTCATCGGCGTCAAAGATTATTACGAAAAGCATCATCACGTGATTTTTCCAACACCCGTACTTGAGACGGCCGTGCGGTTATCCGATCGATATATTATGGATCGATATCAACCTGACAAGTCGATCGATTTGATCGATGAAGCCGGCTCACGTCAAAATCTTGATTCCAGTTGTTTGACAGAGCTGAAAGAGCTCCATGACCGACGAATAGAGTTGGAAGAGTGGCAAAATGACAATGAAAAGGAAATCGCCGAGCTCACTTCGAAGGATGACGCGTTGCCGCTCTACGAGACGCAGGCGAATATACGCTCCGAGCTGATGCGCATACTCGATGAAATTGCGGAAGTTGAGAAATATTGCCAGCCCGTCGTCATGACGGATCAGGACATTGCCGGTGTCGTTGAAATGTGGACCGGCATCCCGGTCCAGCGCCTGACTGAATCGGAGACGGAGCGTCTTCTCAATCTTGAGGAGAAACTTCATGAACGCGTCATCGGGCAGGATGAAGCCATCGGGGCTCTCGCTCGTGCCGTCAGGCGATCGAGAGCAGGCTTCTCTCAAAAAAATAAGCCCGCTTCATTTCTGTTTGTCGGTCCGACAGGTGTCGGAAAGACTGAGTTAGTGAAGACTTTAGCGGAAGTCATGTTCGACTCGGAGGAAAACCTGATCCGCCTCGATATGTCTGAATTCATGGAGGCACACACTGTCAGCAAACTCATCGGATCGCCGCCCGGATACATCGGGTATGACGAGGGCGGTCAACTGACGGAAAAGATCAGACGCAGACCTTACAGTGTTGTCCTTTTCGATGAGATCGAAAAGGCGCATGCCGATGTGTACAATATGCTGTTGCAAATCTTGGACGACGGTAGGCTGACCGATAGCCACGGTCGCGTTGTCAGTTTTAAAAACGCAATAATCGTTATGACTTCGAATGCCGGTACGACACTGAAATCACATGGCATCGGATTTGGCTCTCACGGTCATCAGGCGATGGAGGAGCGCGTCGATACAGTGTTAAAAGACCTTTTCAGGCCGGAATTTCTCAATAGGATTGACGAGATTATCGTTTTCCATGAACTTTCAAGAAAAGAGATAAGGGAAATTGTCGACCTTATGTTGAAAGAACCCACGCTTGATCTTAGTAGGCGTGGCATAACGCTCATTGTAACGGATGCCGCGCGCGATACTTTGGCGCGTGACGGGTACGATCCGAGTTTCGGCGCCAGGCCGCTAAGAAGATTGATACAAAGGCGTATAGAGGACACGCTTTCCGACCTATGGCTTTCGAGAGCGATCGCCGACGCGACGGCAGTAACTGTCGACGTCGCTCCAGAGGGCAGTAAACCGCTTCAGCTTGAAGATAACATGATGACGGACAGTAGCGGTTGTTTCGCGTTCAGCTGGGTTTGATACTTTGTGCTAGACGGAGGAACAGTATGAATGCTAATAATCAATTTAACCGCGCTTTTATGAAAAGGAACTCAAGGGAAAACCTTAGGGGGAAATACGGTGCGGCATTGGTCGCCGTCCTTCTGGCGCAGATCTCATCTGCTTTGTTTGGCGGGATCGCGAGGCTCCTGAGTAATCCCATTATCTCTACAGTACCGGCTAATATTACCCCAAACCGCTTCAATACGAATTTCGATTTATACGATAAACTGAGAGCTGTTCTGGGAGACTGGATCGAGACGTTCATGGCGAACCGTTTATTGTTGTTTGCCTTGATTTTCTTGGCGATCGTATTGGGGTCAATGTATTCACTTTTTATAGGCAACATGATTCAGATCGGTTTGAAGCGGTGGTTTCTTCGTGCATCAAATCGATTTTATCCGGCACCGTCGATGGAACCCTTGTTTTTATCTTTTAAACGGGGAAGATATATGGCGACATTTAAGGCCGCTTCTTGGAAATGGATGTGGCTCTTCGTATGGTCCATTCCTTTCATATTGTGCAATATACTGGTCTTTACGCCCATTGTACTTCTTATCGACGCTTATAGGACGACGGGTGCGAGCAATATATCGCCTGAATTGATTGACCGCGTATTGAATGCGTACGGACTGCCCCGCTTTTTCTATTCGCCGGGATTTTTTGCGGTAGTGGGCGTGGTGATGATTGTATTCATGATCATTCTGCAGTTTAAGCGTTACCAATACAAGATGACCGATTACATTCTGGCGGATAATCCTCACATAGGAACACGTCGCGCTCTTACACTTTCGAAACTGATGTCTAAAGGTTTATTGTGGAGATTCTTCGTCCTGGATTTATCTTTTGCCGGTTGGTTCATACTTGCCTCCATGTTCATTTGTCTACCGGGTATTTCGGTCATTTTCGTAATGCCTTATTACGAGGCGACGTGGGTGGAGGCGTACAAAAATCGCCGTGATTACTTGGTTGCTTGCCAAGAGTTGACGATGGAAGAGCTCGGATATGTGCGGATGTGGTCCGGGAGCTGATCTATGACACCCTCCGAGATCAGCAGATTAATCTATTTGTTGGGCGGTATTTTGCTAGGACTCGCTCTTATTGTCGCAGTCCTGACTGTCATACGTCGCAGGCTTGAAAAACGAGTACGCGAATTAGTTGCGCAGAATCGTGATAGTCTTGTCGGCAAGCGAGCGCTCGTCGTTAGTGCCATCCGCCCTTCAAAAATGGGCAACATTCGACCACTGGGTACGCCGGTTGAGGAGACGGATCGTGCGGCAGATCCTCAAAAAGACGAATGCATACACGATATCGTCTATCCCGCCAT
>JAAZKT010000068.1 GCA_012799695.1 Clostridiaceae bacterium | reverse complement strand
TTGTTCTGTGTATCGTGATTATTCGACAATCGCTTCGTGAATCATTTCCTCCACGAGTAGAGGATTGGCCCTTCCCTGTGTCGCTTTCATGGCGAAGCCGATGACGGCGCGGAGGGCCGTTTCTTTGCCGCCGAGGTAGTCTTTGACAGCGCGCTTGTTGGTCGCGATAGCGGCTTGGACGATTGGCTCCAGGACGGAGCGGTCATTGATCTGCGCGAGCTGGTGCTCTTCGACGTACGCTTTCGGATCGAAGTCATTCTCCAGCAAGGATTTTAAGATGCGTCGGCCCGTGTTGCTGTTGATCTCGTCTTCTCCGAGGAGATCCGACAGCGCGCCTAAGCTTACCGGGTTCACGGGATACTCAACCGTGTCTTCCGTAAAGAGCGGCGAGATATCAGCGAGAATCAAGTTGACAAGTATTTTCGGGTAGCTTGTATGTGCGACGGCATCTTCGAAGAAGTCGCTCATCTCCTTGTCTTCCGTCAGTCTCTCGGCTTCGTACGGTGTGAGTTGGTACGTTACCATGTACGACGCTTTGCGCTCGTCCGCCATGCGCGGGATGGTCTTCCTTATGGCTTCCACTTCTTCTTTAGTCACGCGGACAGGGACGAGGTCGGGATCGGGGAAGTACCGGTAGTCGGCGGCGTCTTCCTTGGTTCGCATCGAATACGTCTGTCCCGTTTTCTCGTCGAAACGGCGCGTTTCTTGGACGATCGTGCCGCCGCTTTCGAGGAGCTCGACTTGGCGCTTGAATTCGCTCTCGATCGCGCGAGCCACGAAGTTAAAGGAGTTGATGTTCTTGATCTCGACGCGCGTTCCGTAAGCTTCTTCGCCCTTTTTTCGAACGGACAAGTTGACATCGCAACGGAGAGACCCCTCGTTCATTTTGCCGTCGGAAATGCCCGTGTAGCGAACGATGGCTCTCAACTTACGAAGGTAGGCGACTGCCTCTTCCGCCGACCGCGCGTCGGGTTCCGAGACGATCTCGAGGAGCGGTACGCCGCAACGGTTGCAGTCGATCTCCGTGCCCTCGCTGTGGTGCATCAATTTGCCCGCGTCTTCCTCCATGTGAATTTGTGAAATCCGAATCCTGCGAATGCCGTCACCGCTCGCTACGTCCACGTAGCCGTTCGTACAGATCGGGAAATCGTTCTGCGTTGTTTGATATGCCTTCGGCAGGTCGGGGTAAAAATAGTTTTTGCGGTCGAAACGCGATACAGGCTCGATCGTGCAGTGTGTCGCAATGCCCGCCTTAATGGCGAAATCGACTACTTCACGATTCAGGACGGGGAGTGCGCCGGGCATGGCGAGACAGACGGGGCAGACTTGCGAGTTGGGCGGCGCTCCAAACGTTGTCGAGCATTCGCAGAAAGCTTTGTGCGTCGTGTTGAGCTCGACGTGAACCTCGAGGCCGATGACACTTTCGTAATCCGTGATGCTCATGCTTTCACCTCCCCGGGTAATGGTAATAATCCGTGTGCGTCTTCATAGGCGGCAGCCAAGCGATAGAGCGTCCCCTCCGAGAAACGCGGTCCGATCAGTTGCATACCGACGGGCAATCCCGCATCGGTCAAGCCTGCCGGAACAGCAAGCGCCGGCATTCCCGTGAGCGAGGGCGGGAGAGTAAAGCGGTCGTTGCTGTATTTGTTGCCGCCTAATTCCTCAGGGTGTGTGCCGAGATGCCATGCAGGCGTCGCCGTGACAGGCGTGAGGATCGCGTCGCATGTCCGGAACACTTCTTCAAACTCACGGACGACCATAGTCCGCACTTTTGCGGCTTTCATGTAAAAAGCGTCGAAATTATCCGAGGACAGTGCGAAACAGCCCAAGAGAATCCTTCGTTTTACTTCCGCTCCAAGACCCTCTGAACGCGAAAGGGTGTAAATTTCCTCAAGCGTCTCAGCATGATCGCTGCGATGTCCGTAGTGGATACCGTCATAGCGATTCATGTTGGAGTATCCTTCCGCGCTTGAGAGGATGTAATAGGCCGCCATGCAGGCGTCGAGCATTTCGAGGTCGATCGGAACGATGCGTGCGCCGATCAATTCAAAGAAATCACGCGCCTTCTCAAGTTGATGTTTGACGTCATCGAGCAGGTCACCTGACTCGAAGTACGCTTGAGGCCACCCGATGACGGGCTGACCGAAAGGTTCTTCCATGGCGGCAACGAAAGAGTCTGATCGCCGCTCGACCGATTGAGCGTCCTTGCGATCAAAAAAAGCGAGCGCATCAAGCAAAAGTGCGTTGTCGCGGACGCTTCGTGTCATCGGTCCTACCTGATCGAGGGAAGATGAGAATGATGTCACGCCGCGCCGCGAGATAAGACCGAACGTGGGGCGCATGCCGACAATTCCGCAGAGCGTCGCCGGTTGGCGCACAGAACCGCCCGTGTCGGTTCCAAGAGCAAAACACGCCTCGCCCGAGGCGACGGCCGCCGCCGAACCTCCGGAACTTCCGCCGGGGACACGCGTCGTGTCGTAGGGGTTGCGCGTCACGTGGAATGCGGATGTTTCGGTCGAATGACCCATCGCGAACTCGTCCATATTGACTTTGCCCGTGAGAACCATTTCCTGTTGTTTGAGGATGCGCCAAACGAACGCGTCGTAAGGCGGGACGAAGTCTGCGAGCATTCTAGATGCGTTTGTCGTGCGAATTCCCGAGGTCGCGATGTTGTCTTTCAGCGCTCCGGGGATGCCTGCGAGCGGCGGCAGCGCCAATCCTGCCGAAAGGAGCTCGTCGACACGGTCTGCCTGTCGCATGGCAAGATCGCGCGTCAGCGTGATGTAGGCGCCGATCACTGGCTCTTTTCGCTCGATAGTCGAAAAGACAGCTTCGGTGAGCTCGCGCGAGGAGAAATCACGTGCGCGAAGGCCGTCTGCGAGTTGGTGTAATTGCATTGATTGATAATCCATTCTCGCTCTCCTCTCACTCGACGACCGGCGGGACGAAGAAAAACTGCTGACGTGATTCCGGTGCGTTGGCAAGCGCATCTTCTGCCGTCAGCGCGCGGTCG
>JAAZKT010000067.1 GCA_012799695.1 Clostridiaceae bacterium | reverse complement strand
TAGTGCATTGGCACGGTGACATCCGGCTTGATCGCACGGATAATCGTCGCCGCCTGCATGGCATCAATCGTGAAGAATCCTCCGACGGGGATGAGCGCGACATCGAGACCTTTTAACTGCTCGAGTTCTTCCTGCGAGAGATCCCTTCCGAGATCGCCGAAATGCGCCACGCGGACTCCCTCAAAATCGACGATGTGGATTTTATTGGGACCGCGAAGTTTCCCGCCTTGATCGTCATGACACGTGTCGAGAACCTTTACGGTGACGTCGATCGGGCGGCCTGAAAGCTTCACGCGTTCTCTGGCGTTGTGGTCATCGTGTTCATGCGAGGCTAGCACGAGATCGGCCTCAAGATCCAATGTCGCATAACCCGGCACTTCAAGATAAGGATCGAAAACGACGGATTTTTTCCCGCTCCTCACTTCAAAACAGGCGTGTCCATGCCAAATGACCTCGACCGCCTTTTTCTCATTACGCAAAGATTTGTCCATTTGAGCCTCCCGTCCGCAAAAAAGAATTAGATTAACACGTTAAATCAGTAAGTCAATTATAATACACATACACGTGACCTTCGTCGCAAATAACAGGGTCGCACAGGTGGACTTATGGAGCGTCATATGCTGCTCGACACGTATCAAAAACTTGAAAAACGTTTGGCAAGGCTCGATTTCACGTCGCTATGGCAAGGTTTTGTGAAGCGTTCCTATGCGCTTTATACGGATGAATCGATGTGCATTTGCGGGAAGCTATTGCCGAAGCCTGATTATTTCTATGGAAATACGGCGATTGAGTACGACGGCAAGATGATCGCCATCTGGATGTTGAAACCGGAACAGGTGGAGACGGACGAAGACCTCGATAAACTTGCCGCCAAGCTCGTGCACGAAATGTTTCACGTCATGCAGATGGAAAACGGCGAGTCTCGATTTCCACATGATCTCGAACTGATTGCTTTCCCTCTCGACCCCGAACTTGTCGCGCTTACCAACCGCGAAAATGATCTCTTGGAAGGATATGCCGATAGGATGACGTCGGACGACAATGTCTCTGAAACAGACAGACAAAAACAACTTGGTCTGGACGCCATAACAATACTTGCCAAAATAGCCGAGATTCGCTCCGCAATGAGAACGTTGAGTGACGGCGCAACAATCAATGCATGGCGTGCCGAGACGATCGAGGGAGTTGCGGAATACGTCGGTTTCAAGTCACTTCGGCAACTGAATAGCGAACTTGCTGCGAGGGAAGTTAGCGTTTACGTGACCAACCTTCGCAAAGCGACGGAGGCACTGGATCATCGGCGCCATAGTTACTACGCCGGCTTGTTGCTGTCTTCACTGGCAGACACGGCCGGGATTGATTTCAACCGGAGCTTCGCATCAGAGAAAACGCTTTGGGAGTTTATCGAAGAGCAGGTTCTTGCCTCGCAGGACATCTCGATGACACGGAAACTAACACTGACAGATGAAGAGCTTGAAAAAGCGCATGCGATTGTCGATATGGAGAAGACAAGACGCGAGGAGAAGCTCGCATCGTTTCAGGCGAAATTCCCCCTTAAAAAACCGGTTCAAGCGAGCATTTGCGGTTACGACCCGATGAACATCATGCGCGTCGGTGATTTTCTCCTTTCCACCAGCTTTTTGATGATTGACCAAGAGGGTGAAAAACATCGGATGTTTGGCGATCACCTTATCCGCATGAAACCGGGCGATTTCTGGAATATTGAAGCCTTGTACGAAGCGAACTAATCGTAAACAGTGAAGACGAACGCCGTGCGGATCACGATCTTGCGCAGCACCGACAACTCTTAATTCAAAATCGACAATGATCGCTCGAATGATCTATACTTATGGGTAGTCATTAAACAGAGGAGAGATACCAATGAGGGATCAATTAAGCGAAATCCGCGTAAAGGGATTGGACGCTTTTGCGACAGCGGAGACATCGGAAACATTAGAATCGCTCCGCCAACATTATCTCGGAAAGAAAGGGGTCTTGACGGAGATCCTGAAAGGCCTCGGCAAATTATCGCCCGATGAGCGCAGAGAACTCGGACAACTTGCCAACAAGATCAAACAATTATTTCTTCAGGCGATCGAGGAACGCAAAGAGGGTCTTCTCGATAAAGCGTCGTTTTTAGAGATTCGTCCCGATCTTACCATCCCCGGATTCGACATTGCGAGTGGAGGCCTGCATCCGATCACACAGATGTGTTACGACTTGAACGATGCTTTCCGTTCCCTAAACTTTGAGATTTTCAGTGAAGATGAGATCTCAAGTGAACTCTATGCATTTGACTATCTCAATTTCCCGCCGGATCACCCTGCCCGCGACACGATGGATACGTACTGGCTGGAAGGCACAGAGAACAAGCGAGGTGCCGAGCGCCTCTGCCTTCGTCCACACCTGACGGGAGCAAGTGTCCGGTATCTTCAAAAACACGGAGCGCCGGCACGGTTCGTCTATCCGGGAACCGTCTTTCGAAATGAGAGCACCGACGCGCGACACGAGCGGGCTTTCTACCAATACGAGGCACTGATCGTCGATCGGGATTTTTCGTTTTCTTCGGGACTTTTGCTCGTCCGTACCATATTGGAAAAAGTATTCGGTTACGACGTCCCCGTCCGTATGCGCGCCGGTTTCTTCCCGTTCGTTGAACCGGGATTTGAAATCGACATGCAGTGCAGCGTGTGTAATGGCGAAGGCTGTCACGTCTGTCAACATGTCGGCTGGATTGAAGTCATGCCGGGCGGTTCACCGCACCCCAACGTACTGCGCGCCGCGGGGCTTGACCCCGACATCTGGAGCGGCTTCTACATCAACATCGGACTCGATCGCCTCGTGATGATGCGCTACGAGATCGACGACGTACGCCTGTTCCGCAGTGCCGATCTGCGTTTTCTCGAACAGTTCAAGTAGAACGCAACAGGGCGGTCACAATATGACGCCAACGCTCAACGGCGACGGGACCGATCATTTGAACACATCCCGAAACCGATAGACCGAGAACCAAAAAACGAATTGAAATAAACATTAGGGAATCACCATGAAAGCATCACTTAACTGGATTCGCACATACGCCGACTTGCCGCAAGGCATCACTGCGGAACAACTCGCACACGATTTGACGATGCAGACGGTCGAAGTGGAAGAGATTACAAACCCCGCCGACTTCGTCGAGGGCATCGTCATCGGGCGCGTCGTCACGATCAGCGCGCACCCGCAAGCCGACCGCCTCGTCGTCTGCCACGTCGACATCGGTGAGGAACAAACGAGCCAAATCGTCTGCGGGGGGTCGAACCTCTACGAGAATCAGCTCGTTGTCGTAGCGCCGCCGGGCGCGAAAGTTCGCTGGCACGGCGAGGGTGAACGCGTGGCGCTCTCCGCCGCGAAAGTCCGCGGCGTTGTCAGTCATGGTATGATTTGCGCCGCGGAAGAGCTCGACCTGGAAGGGTTATTCCCGCCGTCGGAAGACGAAGAAGCGGAAATCGTCGATCTGACGGAATTGTTCCCCGATGCGAAACCGGGGCAACCCGTCGCCGACGTTCTGGGGTTGGACGATCTTATCATCGACATCAACAACAAATCCTTGACAAACCGCCCCGACCTCTGGGGTCATTACGGACTCGCGCGCGAACTGTGCGCCATCTATGGCGGCACGCTTCGTCCGCTTCCTTCTTTGAAAAACCCTGCAGGCCTGAAGAACGATTACCCGGTCAAAATCGTCGATGAGGACCGCTGCTTCCGCTACGATGCCGTCGTTTTCGAAGGCATCGAGCTCCGGAAGGCGCCCTTTTCCATGCGCAAACTTATATGGTCGGTCGGCATGCGCCCCATTAACGTCATCGTCGACATCACGAACTATGTGATGCTCGCCACGGGACAACCGACGCACGCATTCGACGAATCGCACGTTAGCAACGGTATCCGTGTACGCACCGCGCACGAAGGAGAACGGCTTGAACTGCTCGACGGTCATCAACTGACCCTCTCGACGACCGATCTTCTGATTTGCGACGGAGAAGACAAAGCGATCGGCTTAGCGGGCATCATGGGCGGAGCGCGGGACTCTATTCTTCCCGAGACGAAGGATATCGTCCTTGAGGTCGCGAACTTCGAGGCGATCGGTCTGCGCCGGACTGCATCGCGCCACCACCTTCGCACGGAGGCTTCCATTCGCTTTGAAAAAGCGATCGATACGCAGCGTTGCGATCTCGCTTTGGGGCTGACACGTCAACTGATGGCGGAACTGCAACCGAACGCTCGCATCGTCAACGTCGGCGCGCACCGCGTGCGCGAGACGGAAGCGATCGAGATTCCCGTTTCGCTTCGCTTTCTTAATGTGCGATCCGGTCACGCTATCACAGCGGACGACGCCATCAAGGCTTTAAAGCCGCTCGGTTTCGATGTCGCGTATGACGGCGACGATACGCTCAATGTGCTTGTTCCTAGTTGGCGAGCCACCGGCGACGTTGACATCAAAGACGACGTCCTCGAGGAAGTCTGTCGTATGATCGGCTACGAAAACTTCGAATACAAACCGCCCGTTATCACACTCGACAAACCGATCAGACAGCTCGCTAAAGAAAGTGAACGTGCCATCCGCGAATACTTGGCATTCCGTGCCGGGCTCCAAGAAATCTACACATACCCATGGGTCTCCGACACCTTTATCAAAATCGCCGGCGACGATATGGATGCACTCGTCGCATTGGCGGCGCCGCCATCACCCGACCGCCGCTACCTGCGCGGATCGCTTATCCCGAACGTGTTGGAAGCGACCGTCCTGAACTCGCGCTATTATGAGATGTTTGGACTCTTCGAGCTCGCACAAGTCTTCGCGAAAGGCGCCGTGAGTCCCTCCATTGAAAAGGAAAAGCTCCCTGTTCAGGAGCGCCGCCTCGCGATCGCCCTCGCAGGAGTGAAACCTTTCCTGCTCTTCCGTAGAATGAAAGGAATTCTCGCTCAGCTGCCGCTCTTCGGACGCGTTGAGGAATGGAAATTCAAGCAATCGGGAGACAAAATGCCTTGGGCGGATCACAACGCTTGGCTCAAGATCGTCGATGACGTGGGCAACGAACTCGGTTCGTTGGGATTGCTGTCGCCGAAAGCGACGGAAGAATCGGGATTGCGCGTCCCATGTGTCGCCATCGCCGAACTCAACGTCGAAAAGCTCGTCCCCCTCCAAAGTCGCGACAACCGCTATGAACGACTGCCGCAATTCCCGCTCGTCGAACAGGATCTTTCCATCGTGATTGACGAGGACGTATCGTGGGCACAGATATACGAGGCCGTCGTGAACCTCGTTCACGATGCAGAATTCGTCGAAGAGTACCGCGGCGAGCAAGTACCGAAAGGGAAAAAATCGCTCATGTTCCGCTTCCGATTGGCATCTGAAACGGGAACCTTGACCGCTGACGAAATCGAACGGCTTCGACACCGACTCATCAAAAAACTGAAACACGTGCTCGACGCCGAGATGCGATAAGTGTAAAGCCCCTCCCCGAGGGGCTTTAAGGTGTTTCCGCATGAAAACGATCGAAGATAGAGGTGTCACCCAGAGAAATAGTCTCGTCGGAATTGTCTCCGCTATTTTATCCGCCCTGCTTTTCGGCACATCGCCTGTCGTCGCGGCGCTCGCTTACGCCGGCGGGAGCAACGGCATGACCATGACCTTCACCAGGTCTTTATTTTCCATTCCCTTCCTTTTCCTGATCGCAAAAGCGATGAAAGTCTCCCTTAGAGTCCGCAAACGGGAGTTGATCACCCTCTTTATCGTGAGTGTTGTCGGGAACTTCGCGACAACCGTAATGCTTTACTCGTCTTTCCAATACATCGGCATCGGCTTGGCGACTGTTTTGCACTATCTCTCTCCAGTCATCATCATGCTGATCAATATCGTGCTCTTCAAAGAAAAGGCTAAGAGCTGGAAAATCTTATCTTTGTTCCTTGCATTTGTCGGTATGCTCACGTTCTTTACGAGATCAGGCGGAACGCTTTTTCTGGGCACACTGCTCGCCCTAGGTTCCGCCGTAAGTTATGCCATCATTTTTCTCTCAGTTGAACATACGACGCTCAACACACTGCATCATGTTACACTGACCTTCTACACGAGCCTCTTCGTCAGCATCGTTTCGTTTATTTTCGGACAAGCAAGCGGTCTTCTAAACCTGCGAATGACACTTTCGGCGTGGGGCTATTCCGTTATTCTCGCCTTAATGGTCGGCGTTGCCGCC
>JAAZKT010000066.1 GCA_012799695.1 Clostridiaceae bacterium | reverse complement strand
TGGCAGGGGAGACAGGATTCGAACCCGCAACCCACGGTTTTGGAGACCGTTGCTCTACCATTGAGCCACTCCCCTATTTCGGTGGTTACCAATCGGTCACCACCTGACGGCGTTCATCATATCAAAAGGAAGAAAGCCGTGTCAATTTTAAGTTTAAAGATCGGAATGATGACCGAAGACCTAGAAGTACCTTTCGCCTCTCGGTTCTCTGTCATCTTCGTCGCGTCTGCGATCGACGGAACGACGGTTGTCACGTCCGCCTCGATCTCTGCTTCTGCCGTCGCGATCTCCGCGTGAACGATCGCCGCGAGAGCGGTCGCCGCGATCACCGCGTCCGCCGCCACTACGGAAGGAACGTCCGCCGCTTTTGCCGCCTCTGCCGCCGTCATCGTCGGAACGCTCGACAAAGCCCTCGGGCTTCTCCATCAGATCGCGCATCGAAAGATTCAGACGACCTTGGTCGTCAATCTCCGAAACGACAACGCGCACTTCATCGCCGACGGCAACGACGTCTTCGACACGGTTGACGCGATTCCAAGCCATCTTCGATACATGGACGAGCCCTTCTTTACCGGGTGCAATCTCAACGAAAGCGCCGAAGTTCATCAGCCTTGTAACCACGCCGTCGAATATAGTGCCCGGCTCGGGATCGAACACGATCGCGCGGACGATATCCATCGCCTTTTTGCCTGATTTCTGGTCAGTCGAGGCAATAAAAACGTGTCCGACGGGACCGTCTTCCTCGACATCAATTTGCGTACCGGTCAGCTCCGTAATACGACGGATAACCTTCCCGCCGGAGCCGATGACGTCGCGAATCTTATCCGCGGGAATATCGATCTGGTCAATCTTCGGAGCATTCGGCGCGAGCTCCGGACGCGGCTCAGCGATACAGGGAGTCATCACGTCATTGATGATTTGCAGTCTTCCATCTCTCGTCAACTCAAGCGCATCGCGAATGATGTCGAGCGTCAGACCGTCGACCTTGATGTCGACTTGGATGGCCGTTATACCGTCACGCGTTCCGGCAACCTTGAAATCCATGTCGCCGAAGAAATCTTCGATACCTTGAATGTCCATGAAGACGAGATAATGATCCTCGTTCTCGGGATCGATGATCAAGCCGGACGATATGCCGGCAACCGCTTTCGTGATGGGAACACCGGCAGCCATCAGAGCGAGCGAGCTCGAACAGACGGACGCCTGCGATGTCGAACCGTTTGACATCGTCACTTCGGAAACGCAGCGGATCGCATACGGGAACTCCTCAATATCGGGAAGTACGGGAATCAACGCGCGCTCAGCGAGTGCGCCGTGACCGATCTCCCGCCTTCCGGGCGAACGATTGGGACGCGCCTCTCCGACACTATAGGAGGGAAAGTTGTACTGATGCATATAGTACTTGCTCTCGCGCGGGTCCACGCCATCGAGGCGTTGCGCATCGCTGACGGTACCGAGCGTACAAATCGTCATCACCTGTGTCTGTCCGCGTGAAAAGAGAGCAGAACCGTGTACGCGAGGAATCAGGTCGATGGAGGCGGAGAGTTTCCTGATCTCATCAAGTTGACGACCGTCGACACGACGCTTCTCATTCAAGAGATAATCGCGCACAACGTACTTCTCGAGATCGTCGATGATGCCGAGGGTATATTCGATTTCCTCCGGATAGTTCTTCTCGATGAATTCTTTGATTTTTGCAGATAATTCAGTGACAGCTTTGTCTCGAACCGACTTGTCTGCCGACAAAACAGCTTCGCGCATATTATCAAGATATGCACCCTTAACCGCGGCGAAAAGCCCCGCGGGTGGCGTCGTCGACTTGTAGGAGAATTTCTCCTTGCCGATCTCGCGGCGCATATCCTCGATCTTGAGACACATCTCGCGGATCACTTCATGTCCCTTTTCGATCGCTTCGAGCATCTTCTCTTCCGAGACCTCGTTCGCGCCGGCTTCAATCATATTAATCTTCGTCGCCGTGCCCGCGAGGAATAAATCGAGATCGGAAGCCTCAAATTCCTCAAGGGTCGGGTTGATGATCACTTCATCGTCGATCAGAGCGACCTGAACGCCGACGACCGGCCCGTTCCAAGGGATGTCGGAGATAGAGATCGCGGCAGACGTACCGATTAAAGCGGCGACTTGCGGCGAATAGTCGTGGTCAACGGACAAAATCAGATTGTTCACGACGACATCGTTGCGTAGATCGCTCGGGAAAAGCGGTCTGATCGGTCGATCGATCGATCGAGCCGTCAAGACGGCATTCTCCGTCGGACGCCCCTCTCTCTTCAGGAAGCCGCCGGGGATCTTCCCGACACTGTACATTTTTTCTTCGTAGTCGACCGACAACGGGAAGAAATCAATCCCCTCACGTGCTTCGGTCGAAGCGGTGACCGTCGTCAGGACGGTTGTCTCGCCGTAGCGGACGAGCACCGCGCCATTCGCAAACTGAGCGAGTTCGCCCGTCTCGAGGCTGAGCGGCGCTCCATTTAATTGCATTTCAAAAATTCTTTTTACCATGTTTTCCTCCACAATGGTTTGCGTACTCAAACAGAAATACACCGAATGAACGGTACGCCGAAAAATGAACGGCACGTTCACGTGAGTACAACAATATATAAATTATCTCTTCGGGATCTGATATCAGGCAATAGAGTGTAGAGTCCGCATCCCTCTTCTCGTAGAGAAGCGCAATCTACGTCCCACTGCCCGTATCGATTCCGGTAACCGTAGAAAGCGGCGGTTTAACGCCGCCGCCTTCAGTTTCTTTCCTAGCGTCTCAAACCCAATCTCGAAATCAGCGTACGGTAGCGCTCGATATCGGTTTTAATCAGATAGTCGAGCAACGCACGGCGATGTCCGACAAGCTTCAGAAGACCGCGGCGCGAATGAAAATCCTTTTCGTGCGTCTTCATATGCTCTGTCAGGTGATTGATTCTCCACGTCAACAACGCAACCTGAACCTCCGGTGAACCTGTGTCCCCGGGGTGGGTCGCATACGCTTCAATGATAGCCAGTTTTGTGTCTTTGTCCATTGTAATTTCCTCCTATGCTCCCATTGACAGCGTAAGGGGCGGACAGTCCTCAAACGATGTCAGGGAAATACCACGCGTCATTGTAGCACAAAAAATGATCATCCGCTACATGGGGTCATTACGGCAAAATATGTTACCGTAGAAACGACAGTGCCGATACTCCTCCCTACGACTCATTCAACCAACTTACTCTCTCAGCTGAATGCCAAAGTAACTTGGACAGTGAGAAGCGCGGGTCGTCCAGTTTAATCTGGCAAATCGGCTGTTTTGTTTACTATGACACGACATGCATTAATCTGTGTAACCTTTCCGCTATACTTTTTGCAACAAGAGAACGACTCCTCGGCATAGGCATCCTGCTAGGAGGTATCTATGTCAAAGCACAAACATCTGACGATGGAGGATCGTCAAAGGATCATGCAGAAGCTTAATG
>JAAZKT010000065.1 GCA_012799695.1 Clostridiaceae bacterium | reverse complement strand
TGGAGCTCCCGAGCGCACTTGAGGGTGTAGTTGAAGAGTTTGCGGAAACACTCAAGGAGCAGATGGCGGAAAACGACGAGCACCTTATGGAAAAATATTTCGAGGGTGAAGATTTCACGCCGGAGGAAGAAGCGTTCGGCATGCGCAAAGCGATCGCGTCGGGATCGATTATGCCTGTTTTCGTCGGTTCAGCACAGGAGAATACCGGTGTTTCTTTCGCGCTTGACGCCATGGCGAAGTTTTTCCCGACACCGACAGACGGTCATCCTGTAAAAGCCGTTAACAAGGCCGGCGAGGAAATTCTGCTTCATTCCGAAACGGACGGTCCTCTGGCCGCCTTCGTTTTTAAAACGTTCGTCGACCCCTTTGTCGGCAGAATCTCACTGTTCCGCGTCTTTTCAGGCACGTTCAAGGACGAAGGTACCATCTACAACGTGAATCAGGAAGAGGAAGAGCGGCTGATCGGTCTCAATTATCAGAACGGTAGCAAACAGACACCGACGGAAGTCGTCGTCGCCGGAGACATCGGCTCCATCGCTAAGCTGTCGGATACAGTGACCCTCAATACCTTAACCACAAAGGCTAATCCGCTGAGAATTATCGCGCCGGAAATGCCGGTACCGTGTTTAACGCTCGCCATCGCGCCTGTCAATAAGGGCGAAGAGGAAAAAATCATGCAAGGTCTCATCCGCTTGAAGGATGAGGATGTCACGTTCGAGATCGTGAACGATCCTGAGACGAGACAGTTCCGCCTCTCCGGACTGGGCGAAGTACAGCTTGAGGTGCTTTGTTCACGATTGAAATCGAAGTTCGGGGTCGAAGCGGAACTGAGCGAACCGCGTATCGCATACAGGGAGACGATTCGCAAGCAGGTCAGGGTGCAGGGAAGACATAAGAAGCAGACAGGCGGGCACGGTCAATTCGGTGACGTGTGGATTGTCTTTGAGCCCGGTTCGGGTATATCGGAAGGCTTGGAATTCGCGGAAGAGATCTTCGGCGGTGCCGTTCCGAGGAATTATTTCCCGGCCGTTGAAAAAGGTCTTCAGGAAGCGATCGAGGAGGGTGTTCTCGCCGGCTACCCCGTTGTCAATTTGAAGGCGACGCTCGTTGACGGTTCTTATCACGCTGTCGACTCGAACGAACTGTCGTTTAAGCTCGCCGCGCGGTTGGCGTATCGTGCAGGATTGCCGCAAGCCGATCCGGTTCTGCTTGAGCCGATCGACAAGCTGATGGTCCATATTCCCGATGATTTCCTCGGAGATATTATGGGTGACCTCAACAAGCGTCGCGGACGCATCATGGGAATTCACCCCGATACGATCCAGGGGCATCAGATTGTCGAGGCGGAAGCGCCGCGGGCGGAAATTGCGAAATATGCAACCGATTTGAAGTCCATGACACAAGGTCGCGGCTGGTTCACGATTGATTTTGTTCGCTACGAACAAGTCCCTCAGAATATTTCTGAACGTATCATCGCCGCGGCACAGAGCGAGGAATAAGAATGAAAAGGATCTCGGTGTGTTCATCAAGGATATGCCGAGATCCCCCATGTGAAAGGTCGGCCGGTCATGACTGACCTTTCTTTCATTCAAACAAGCGATACTGTTTAGCTGTTTGAGAAAACAGCTTGAAAAATGTTCTGTACGTACCGCGAAGAGCGGGCTGAACGACTCGGGGAGTCCAAACATGTGCTTAACCTGTATGACCGTCTCATCACTTGAGCTTGTGATCCGACGATCGTGTCTTCTCACCTCATTCTCTTGGGGTGCTGTTGTTGTGACATTTCTCCTTCTTTTATTGTCGTGTTTTATTACCGCTTTCATCAAAGCTACACGCATGATTGACATGGATCTAATCAGAGCGCGCGCCAATGCGGGCAGTTCACAGGCAAAATCGTTTTTACGCCGCTTGGAATCACGCGAAACGCTTTGCCGTGAACTGATGACGGCTTCAATGCTTACGGCCGCCGTGTACTTTGTATGGGGCGCCTTGCGTTCTGTTCCGTCAGTTGTATCTTTGTTCCCCTGCTCCGATACGGGAAGCCGTTGGATTTATGTCGGGCTGATAGCCGTTCATGTCCTTTTATTTCTGATTATCGGAAAAATCATGCCTGAGCGTGTGGCGGGGGGCAAAGGCGGTGTCTTTGCCGTACGGTTCTGGCGATTGATGTCAATGCTTTTGTTTATTGCAAAACCGATCGAGCGACTCATACACTTCACGTCTACAGCGCTTATGCGTCTGTTTCGCCTGCAAGAAGTGGAAGCGATCGCTCTCGCCCCGACCGAAGAGGAATTCCTGCAGATGTTGGAGGAGGGGCGCGATCTGGGTGCCATTGTTGAAGACAATATCGAATTGTTCGCGAATCTGTTTGATTTCGATGACAAGATTGCTTCGGACATCATGACGCACCGTACTGACATAGAAGCGCTTTCGGTCGATGCCGACTACGAGGAGACCCTTTCATTCGTAAATGAAACAGGTTATACGCGATTTCCGATTTATAGAGGCTCCGTTGACAATATTATCGGTGTCTTACATGTAAAAGATCTCCTTTTCACTGATGGCGATTCCTTTTCATTGGAGGCGATTATGCGCAAAGCATGGTTTACGCCCGAGTCGCGCATCATCAGTGATTTGTTCCACGACATGCAGCAAAACCATATTCAAATGACTATCGTGATCGATGAATATGGCGGAACGGCAGGCCTTTTAACGATTGAGGATCTCGTTGAACAGATTGTCGGGAACATTGAGGATGAATACGATGAAGTGGAGCAGGAAATTGTGGAAATAGCCCCCGATACATGGCTTGTGGCGGGGTCGTTTTCACTTGACAAGCTTTCGAAAGTGACTGGTGTCACATTCGAGGATGATGAATACGATTCCGTCGCGGGGTTCCTGATTGAACTGCTTGACCGCATTCCCGAAGAGGATGAACTTCCGTCGGTGCACTATGAGAATCTTGTTTTCCATATCCTTGCAGTCTCCGATAATCGCATCGTTCGCGTTCGCGTGATTCGTGACTCCGCTTCCGATCAGGGAGATTCCGAGGGCACGGAATGAGTCACAATTACGGGTCAACAATCGTCAACAACAGCGACAAAATCGCGATATCTGCCGTTCTCTTTGACCTTGACGGCACATTGCTCAACACAATCCCGCTTATTCTTGCGACTCACCGACACACTTTTAACAAAATACTGGGTTGGATTCCGTCTGATGAAGTTATTCTTGCGACGATCGGTGAGCCGCTTGTCAGGACTTTTGGACACTACGGCGGTGAAAAGGGCCCGGAAATGTTTCGGGAGTATTTCGAGTGGAGCGCTCCTCGGACGACGTCACACGTCGGGGTTTTTCTTGATGTCATTCCCATGATCGAGCAACTGCGCCAAGAAGGATTCAAAACCGGCATTGTCACGTCGAGACGAGGGGAGAGCACTTTCTCATTCCTAGAGGCTTTTGAGATGTTGCATTTATTCGATGTCATCATAAGCGTTGATGACACGAAAGAGCACAAACCGAAGCCCGCACCGTTATTGTGCGCGATGGAGCGGCTCGAGCTCGATACACCAGAACAGGTTCTCTACGTTGGCGACGCGATTCATGACTTGAAATGTGCGCAAAATGCCGGGATGCCTTTTGCCGCGGTCAGCTGGACGGCCATGGATAAAGACGAACTCAGCCAAGCTTCACCTGATTTCTGGATCGATGAAGCATTTGACCTTCTTCGCAAAGTGGAACGTGTCAAGAGCGAGAAATAATAGAAGCAACTTTTTTATCATTGCTTTTCAAACGCTTTCCCTTTTCTTCTGTTCGGATAAATGGATAAACGGCAGAGCATTATTACGTGCCGTGTTTACCTCTTTCCATCAATTGTGCTAGACTTTGTTGCGTGCACGACGAGGAGCTGACTCTGCGACAGGTGCTTTCATGCCGTTGAGAAGTGGCTCATTGTTGTATCATTTAACAAGCGAGACAACCGAAGACGAGTGGAAAAGTCTCATTTGTCGCGGAGGGAAAGGATATATGGCAAAGAAAGAATCTACAGAATGGAAACAGGACGTAGCTAGGGCGGAAAGAAAAGACAGACTTGCCCGCTTAAAGGGCAGTGACGGTCAAAAGAAAAAAATCGAGTCGCGCAGCATCGGTAAGAAGATCGCGCTCGCATCGGTCGCCGTTGTCGTCGTATTGGCGCTTGTCGTTTGGCTTATCGCGGGAACCGGACTTTTGACACGAAATGTGAGAGCCATGACCATTAACGGCAGGAAAGTGTCCGCTGCTGAAGTGAATATGTTCTTCGGCAACTACACGGCGTCTGCACAGTATGGGCTGGCTTTTACGGAGGAGTTTCAGGATGTGCTTAAGCAACCATCGCAGATGAATCCGACGAATACCTTTCGCGACGATTTTATTAACGCAGTGATCCCCGGTGTTGTCTTTGCATCAGCGATGCTTCAAGATATGGAGAAAACCGGCTTCAGGTTGACGGAAGAGCAGCAGAAAGAGATTGATGGTATGCTCGAGAACTTGGACGTTCAAATTACGCAAATAGCTCTCCAGAGCGGCACGACTCTTGCCGGTTTTTTGAAAATGTATTTCGGTCCCGGCGTCAACATGAAAATACTGAAGCAGGACTTTGTCAACTCGATGATGCTCTCGTACTACAATCAATACATTGCGGAGCAGGCTGATCTTTCAGAAGCAAAAATTTCTCAGTACTACGAAGAGCACAAGGACGATCTCGATTTATTCACGTATAACGTCTACCAGTTCACGCTCGACGTCAAAGATGATGCGACGGCGGATGAGAAAGAAGAAGCACTCAAAAAACTCAAGGACGACGCTCAAGCGGCACTTGAAGCATTGAAGAAAAATTCTTTTGTCAACGCGGTGAAAAAGTATGTATCGGAAGACGAAGCGGAGAAATTGACGAAAACCCCCGATTCTGTCGTCAAGAAAGAGGTGCTCGGCAGCAAAGTGACAGGTCAAGTCGGAACGTTCATCAAGGATGCCGCACGCGAGCTCGACGATGCGAAGATTATTGAGGGGGCTGAAACAATGACACTCGTCCGCTTTATTCGTCGAGAAGCGAATATCAAGCGTCCGTTCTATTCCGTGCGCCATATTCTCATCGCCGACGACGGAGATCCCGATGCGCCGGAATTAACAGATGAAGAGCTCAAAGCAGAGGCGGAGCGCATCCTTAAGGAGTATAAGGCCGGAGCGATGACGGAGGAATCGTTCGCCGAGTTGGCGAAAAAATACAGTAAAGATCCGGGAAGTGCGTCTCAAGGCGGACTCTACGCCGATATGGATGAGGATACCCAAGCAAGGCTGGCGGAGGAGTTTCGCGCGTGGTTCCGAAAAACAGGCCGTAAACCTGGTGACACGGGCATTGTCAAAACGATATTCGGTTACCACATCATGTACTTCGTCGAACGCTCCGAAGAGAAGGCACAAGACAGGGCGATCAAGGAAGTCTTGAAAGATAATTTTGTCGATGAGTGGGGCGACCGCGTCTATAACGAAGCAAAAGTTGAGTATCATACATTCGGTATGAAATTCGTCGGGAAACTTCGGTTCTTTGACGCATTATTCGGGAGTGTTCCCGTGCTACCTGATTTGACACCTAGACCGACGCTACCGTAACGACTGACCTGATTTGATAAAGTTGGTGCGGTCGGACAACTGTGCCGGTTGAGAGTATATTAGGGGCTGTCTAAAGCCCCTTTTTGTGTTTAGCAGGTTGTGATCTTGTCTTACCTAGAGATGTCGCGAGATGACAAAGACCGTCTCTCAGTCCGCTTGTATGGTGAACGAATCGCAAAAGTCTTTCTTTCGTACGTCATATGCTCTGATGAGTGCTTCTTCAAAGGGAAGCCGCCCACCGAATCCGACAAGTGATAATAGCCATTTTGTAAAGAGCGGGTTGAGTACGAGAAACGGCCCCAAGAGTTCCGTCGCGAAAAAACGATTCTTGCGGATACCTTCAACTTGACTGTCGGGAATTGTGCCGTCCCCGTATTTTAGGTGAATGAAGGGATGCTCTTGTAAATCACCGCGATGTGTCGTGAATTGTGAACGAAATCCCATCACGTCAATCGCCTGAAAATTTCCGTAGACGGCTTCGTTCCGGCGTTCATAACGCATGCAATATGTGTCGAACGAAAACAAGCCAAGAGCCTCGACAGTTTCGCCTTCCTCATATTCGATCGTCCGCCCGACGAGATCGAGCGCATTTCCGGTAAAGAAAAAGAGAACATCGCGCTCTATCGCATCTCTAAATTCGTCATCCAGACCGCGCCAAGCGTTAAGGACAAGACGTTGAGATTGTTCCGTCATCGGACCCATATAAACGAAATCGATATCACCGCCTAAGAACTCCGGTCGCTTCGGGAAAGCTGTGCGGACAATATTCGACTCTCCGAATGTACGCGCAAGCAGATTCTGTGTACCGTGCTCTCCGAGAAGGTTCGCAAGTTCCCCGTACATTATTTCTACTCTCATGGTGCCTCCTTTGCCAATCGCTCGTAGAGACGCTTGGTGACTGTGCGTGAAATGGGCTCCGAGTAGAGAGAGTAGAGGATGGCGATCGTCTCCGGTCCCTCTTCCAAGAGTATGGCGTCGGCGGCGTCGCGCCTGTCTTGCCGCGTTACGATTTTTCTTTCGTCAACTCCCGCAAATAGCAGTGCCAAGCGGAAATCCTCGCAACGTCCGCCGGCAATTACCACACGTGAGATATCCGAATCGTTCAGCAATGCGAGGTCGGCATCAAAGATCCATGCGGCGTTATCGTCCAAAGTGATCGTATCGGTACTCGTATCAATGAGCAGAATGAATTGCTTTTTACCTGGAATTGAGTGGACAGCGTCAAGAACACGACTGACGGCAATGGGATTCTTCCCTTTGGCGAGCATTCGGTAGATGCGTTTTTCACCTGCTTCGAGCACTTCTTTGCGAGATCGTCCAATCACGATGTCGGAGAGAGCATCTGCGATCTCGTCGCGTGTTTTCCCAAGCGCTCTAAACAATGTGACAGTAGCGAGCTCGTTGTAGAGATCGAGAATATTCTCGCCCCGGAACGGATATTTTTCTTCTCCGTCTTTTGTGCCCAGCACAAGTGTATCGGCGTCCGGCAACTTGTTAAATGGCAAGGCATCTTGCGTACCGGCTGCGAGGACGGCTGTGATTTCGTAGTCGGGGTTTAGTGAATGCCATCCGCATGTCTCGCACCGAGAGCGCCCGATGTGGTGGTATCGGATGAATAAATCCGTCAGCGGACCGTGGCATTGAGGGCAGAGGATGATATCGCGTATCAGGTTTTCCGTGAAGGCCTTCTCCCCGGAAAGACGTGCGATGCCGAAAGACGTGTGCGGGCGTCCGATAGCCAGATTCTGCGAAAGAAGATCGTCAGCATTGACGATGAGATGTGTCTCTGACGGAATGCTCTCATCCAGCAAATTGTAGATGAACTCACCGTGGGCGTTCCTTAAGTAGGATTCGCGAAAAAGATTCGTGATGATGAGATAATCGGGATGAATCGCCTTAAAAATAATCCGTGTCAGTCTCTCGTCAATTTCGAGAATGGCGAGAGGAAGTTTCTTTTTGCCCGTCAAGGTCGTAGAGTCGAGAAGAGTTGTGATGATGCCTTCCTCGATGTTGCTTCCGTACGCATTATGCGCAAAGGTCAGTCCGAAGGATCTCGCCAAATCGGCGACCATATTGGCAACCGTCGTCTTGCCGTTCGTTCCCGTTACGGCGATGATTTTATCGGGTTTATCGATACGTGTAAGAAAATCGGGATACAACTTTTTTGCAAGTTGCCCAGGGAAATGCGTTCCCTTCAAGCGCAAGGTCTTCATAAAGGTTCTGGTTGCCCGTACAAACAGGATCGTTGCGATGAACCGGATTGAGCGTCGAGACTTCACAAAAAACTCTCCAACAAAAATAAAAAAAGCTGTTGACTCGCAAGCCAAAGCGTGTTACAATCGTCTGATGTGTCGCAAGGCTTGTTTCGTTGTGCCCATTATCCCGAGGATAACGAACTTCAAGATCTTTCGACAGGGTAATTATATCACGTAGGACAGCATCGTCAATGCCGGTTTGTCGGTGCATCTGCCAATAACATGCCGGTTCGATTTGTGAGGTGAACGCCAATGGTAAAGCCCGTTCAGTACGGACGTGTGCAGAGAATGTCATATTCAAAGATTGACGAAATCCTCGATATACCTGATCTGTTAGAAATTCAAAAAAGTAGCTACCAATGGTTCCTAGACGAGGGATTGATGGAAGTCCTTAACGAAGTGTCGCCCATTTCCGACTTTTCAGGTGATATTGAGCTTTCTTTTATTGGTTTTGATTTCGACATTGAGAATCCAACGTATTCTATTGAAGAATGTAAAGAGCGAGATGCCAATTATGCGGCAAAGATGAACATGAAGGTCCGTCTACACGATCGTAAGATGGACGTGATGAAAGAAGAAGATGTCTACGTCGGTGAATTTCCGATCATGACGGATACGGGAAGTTTTATCATCAACGGAGCTGAACGCGTTATCATCAGCCAGCTTGTCCGTTCTCCGGGCACTTATTTTGATGTGATGCTTGATAAGAACGACATCGAGCTCTATACCGCCCAAGTTATTCCCAACCGCGGTGCTTGGATTGAATTTGAGTCGGATGCGAAACGCTTGCTTTGGGTTCGCGTCGATCGCCAGAGGAAGTTTCATCTGACGATTTTGCTCCGCGCTCTCGGCATCGGGACTGATGAAGAAATTATCGATGTGCTCGGCGAGGAGGAGTCGCTTCTCCTGACCATGCAAAAGGACGGATGTAAAACGAGCGACGAGGGGCTTCAGGAGATGTTCCGAAAACTTCGTTCCGGCGAAGTTTATACGCGCGAGGGTGCGCAGGCACTTCTGCACAATAATTTTTTCAATCCTAACCGCTATGATCTCGCGAAGGTCGGCGTCTACAAGCTAAACAAGAAACTCGCTATCGCCGATCGTCTTGCCGGTCATGTCGCCGCTGTGGATATCATCGCTGACGACGGCGAAGTACTCGTGCTCTCGGATGAGATTATTACGAGAGAGGCGGCGGACGCCATACAACAGGCGGGTGTCAACAGCGTCGATGTCTATCCGATTCATCGGAGAGGCGACACGGTGACGCGGTTTGACCACTGTCTTCGTATCGTCGGCAACGAGCGCGTTAACGCGCGCACATTCCTAGAACGCTACATCAAGGCTGACGTTCTCGATCCCATCGACTTTGAAGAGCTCGGCATAACTGAGAGTGTTTACACGCCGGTACTCCGCGAGATTGTTGAGGAAGTCCTTGAAGCGACCGAGCAGGAAGACAAACTTCGCAAACTTCTCAAATTGAGAATAAACGAGTTGATCCCGCGTCATTTGACACTTCACGATATTCTCGCGACGATGAGCTATTACATTGGTCTCGAGTACGGCGTTGGGCGGCGTGATGACATCGACCACCTTGGTAACCGCCGCATTCGTTCCGTTGGTGAGCTTTTGCAGAATCAGATGCGCATCGGTTTTTCGCGTATGGAGCGTGTCGTGCGCGAGCGCATGCAGACAATTCCCGATATCTTGACGACGACGCCGAAGAACATCGTCAACACGCGACCGATTTCCGCCGCGATCAAAGAGTTTTTCGGTTCGAGTCAGCTCTCGCAGTTTATGGATCAGCCTAACCCCTTGGCTGAGATGACGCATAAACGTCGGCTTTCAGCGCTTGGCCCCGGCGGACTTTCGCGCGAGCGTGCAAACTTCGAAGTGCGCGACGTTCACTCGTCGCATTACGGTCGTATGTGTCCGATCGAGACACCCGAGGGACCGAATATCGGTCTGATCAATTCGCTGGCAACTTATGCGCGTATCAATCGTTATGGTTTCATTGAGACGCCGTATCGTATCTACGATAAGACAAAGGGTGTTGTGACGGGTGAAGTCCGTTATTTCACCGCGGATGAAGAAGATAAGTACAATATTGCGCAAGCGAACGAACCCCTCGATGCGAAAGGACGTTTTGTCAACAAAAAAATTACTTGTCGGTTCCGTGACGAGTTCTTGGAGCTTGAGCCCGAGAAGGTCGACTTGATGGACGTCTCGCCGAAACAGCTCGTTTCAGTTGCGACGTCGCTTATCCCGTTCCTCGGCAATGACGATGCGAACCGCGCACTGATGGGTTCCAACATGCAACGTCAAGCCGTTCCCCTTATTGAAACGGAGGCTCCGATCATCGGAACGGGAATGGAACACCGCGCTGCCAAGGATTCAGGTGTCTGTGTCGTTGCCGAGAGTGACGGCATCGTCGATCGTGTGGCGGGAGACAGAATTATCGTTCTTGGAGATGATGATACGGTCGTTTCCTATCCTCTCAAAAAGTACACGCGTTCGAACCAAGGAACGTGTATCAATCAGAGACCGCTTGTCAAGGTCGGCGACACGGTTAAAAGTGGTGATATCATCGCCGATGGACCTTCGGTCGATAACGGCGAACTCGCTTTGGGCCGCAATGTGTTGATCGGGTTCATGATGTGGGAAGGCTTCAACTATGAAGACGCGATTTTGCTCAGTGAACGCTTGGTTAGAGACGACGTCTATACGTCGATCCATATTGCCGAGTATGAGTGCGAGGCGCGCGATACGAAGCTCGGTCCGGAAGAGATTACGCGTGAGATTCCCAACGTGGCGGACGATGCGTTGAAAGACCTCGATGAGGAGGGAGTCGTTCGAATCGGTGCGGAAGTGCACGCCGGAGATATCCTAGTCGGTAAAGTAACCCCGAAAGGTGAGACGGAGCTGACTCCCGAGGAGCGTCTCTATCGCGCTATTTTTGGTGAAAAAGTACGCGAGGTGCGCGACACGTCCGTCCGCGTCCCGCACGGCGAGTCGGGCGTGGTTGTCGATATCAAGATCTTTACGCGCGACCAGGATGAGCAACTGAAACATGGTGTGACGAAGCTAGTCCGCGTTTATGTTGCCCAAAAACGCAAAATTTCCGTAGGAGACAAAATGGCGGGGCGTCACGGAAACAAGGGTGTCGTATCCAAGATACTGCCTGAAGAGGATATGCCGTTCCTGCCGGATGGCACACCGCTTGATATCGTGCTTAACCCGCTCGGCGTTCCGTCGCGCATGAACGTCGGTCAATTG
>JAAZKT010000064.1 GCA_012799695.1 Clostridiaceae bacterium | reverse complement strand
TTACGTGATGAGACCGCAGGGAGCGTGGAAGCGCGCACATGAAGATGAGCCCACAGGGTGGCGCACGAAGGCGCACTCTTAAGGAAGAGCCCGTAGTTGACGCACGAAAGCGCGCACATGAAGATGAGCCCGCAGATGGCGAGCGAAGGCGCACTCTTGATGATGGAGAGAAATCTAGGTGGATCGACAAATTACGTATCGCGAAATAGTATTCCAAAGCGCTGACTATGACCAGACATTGCTTCTCAGGCATGAAATTCTGCGTGCGCCTTGGGGTCAATCAATCGCAGAAGACGACCTTTCCGGCGAAGTCGACGATTTTATCTGCGGAGCGTTCGATGGACCGAGGCTGATCGGCATGGCGACTCTACAGAATTATGAGGCGTCGCTCATGAGATTGCGTTATATGGCGGTTGATCCTTCATACCGCGGCTCAGGAATCGCTACACACATCGCGCACGTATTAGAGGCGAGAGCGCGGGAAAACGGCAAGAAAGGAATATTCCTGACGGCGCGGATGAGTGTTGTTCCTTTTTACGAAAAGCTCGGCTACCGCATCTGCGGTGAACCGTTCCTCCCTGATCACATTGCGATTGAACATGTCGGCATGACACTTTACTTCTAAACCATTCTAAACAAATACGACAGGGTCTGATTTATTCCTATTCACTTTTTTGCCAAGCACCTTCGGTAGCGTAAAAACTGCGACGACAAAGTCTAAAGATTCTTCTCTCTTCTGTCGAACATCTCCCATATCATAAAGAAACAAAGAAGGTAGGGCTTGTTTTTCTTTTCCTGCTTTCTCATCGGGCTCCTTCTGCACCGCGATTTGTCTCAGTCGTACAATATTTTTCCCTCATAAAGTCGGATTCATGTTGGCCTATATATTTGCTAAAATGATGCCACTCACTACTACTGGCAGCAATCGATAGTTTTGTGTTTGCTTTGCTTGTGTCTGAGTGAACAGGAGGATGCATACGATGACATCAACCGTTTTACAGGAGATGCTGATTGCCACGGCGGTCGTCGGCGTATTTCTTTTCATCGGAGCTTTTCTGAGAGCGAAGGTGCCTCTCTTCCGCCGGTGGATGCTTCCGGCATCGGTGATCGGAGGAACGATCGGGCTGCTGCTCGGTCCGGGCATCTGGGGACTTGGCGCGCCGCTGCCGTTCCCGGACGATTGGATGACCTTTTGGGCGGCATTGCCCGTCGTGTTGATTGTCCCCGTTTTTGCGGCGGCTCCCCTGGGCATGTTTATGGAGCCTGGCGGAAAAAAGCGCGGTTTTGGAGAGATGCTCCCCACTGTTCTGCTCATGACAGGCATTTTTTCGCTCGGCGGTTCCATGCAGTACGTTACGGGCTTCGGAGTCAACTTGGCGATCACGGCGATTCGACCGGAAACCGGCTTGTACCGCACGTTCGGGCGTGAGCTCGGTGTGGGCTTTGCCGGAGGTCACGGCACGGCGACAGCTCTCGGAAGTATTTTGCAGGACTTCGGACTTCCCTGGTGGCAGACATCCCAAGGCGTCGCGCTGACGACGGCGACCGTCGGACTCGTTGGCGGCATGTTCTTTGGCATTTTGCTGATCAATCGCGCGATGAAGCGTGGCGAAACGCATTATCTCGGCGGCAAAGGCGAGTTACCGCGCGACATGCAGCTGGGCTACACGAAAGACATCGCCAAACAGAAGAGCCTCGGTCGCGAGACGATGTACAGTAGCTCAATTGAAACATTCACCGTCCATATCGGCATTCTGTTCCTGGCGTCCGGTCTTGCCTATTTGCTGAGCCGGCAAATGCGCGTATGGATACCAGATCTCTTTTTGCCCGTCTGGTTCTACGCACTGCTGATCATGTACGTGCTCAACTTCTTCATGCTCAAGCTCAAGTTGAATTGGGTCATCGATACGAAGGTCAAATCACGTATCACCGGCGCGCTTTCCGACTTTGCCATCACTGCGGCGATGATGACGATGCCTATTAAAGCAATCTCGCAGTTTGTCGTTCCCATCATCATCATGTGTGTGATCGGTTTCATCGTTACATATTTCTTCACATTCCCGCTTTTCAAAAAGGCGTTCAAGGACAGTTTCGCCTTCGAGCGCGCGATCATGTCGTGGGGCGTCAACACGGGCGTGATGATGACCGGCATGACGTTGCTTCGTGTCTGCGACCCGGAATATGAGTCGCCCGTCATAAGCGATTTCTCGATGGGATTCGCGCTGATGAGTATTTTCTCGCTCGTGATCAGCCCGATTGACTACAGCTTTCTCGCCAAAGGATCGACCGCCGCGAATTTCTTCTGGAACATCGGTGTCCTCGTTTTCTATGCGGCAGTGGCAGCTATCGGCTATGCCCTGCTCGTTAGGAACAGAAAAAAGGGAGGCGAGCCGAAGTGAAAATAGACGTCCATGTTCACATCACGCCGCCCGACTTGATTAAAGACTGGGAGCAATACTCGGTCAAGGAGCCATATTTCAGGATGCTCTCCGAGAGCCCCGTCAACAAATTCGCGACGGCGGAACAGGCCGTCGAAGCGTTGGAAGCGGACGGATTCGACATGGGCGTCGCTTTTGGCTTCGGGTTTCAGGACATGGGACTCTGCCGTTACGTTAACGATTATGTCATCGAAAAGACGCGTGAGTTTCCCGACCGCCTGATCGGTTTCTCTGTCGTCGTGCCACAGCATCCCGATATGGAGCGAGAGGTGATCCGCTGTTATGAAAACGGGCTTCGCGGCATCGGTGAAATTTTTCCCGAGGGGCAGGAATTCGCTCTTGAGTCCGCAGAAGAAATGGCGCCACTCGCTTCTCTTTGCACGGAGCTAGATATTCCCGTTTTGCTCCATCTCAATGAGCCGGTCGGACATTACTACGCCGGCAAGACGAAGACATCGCTTTGGCAGGCGGAACAGTTTGCGCGAAACTTCCCGGGGCTGGGCATCATCTATGCTCACTGGGGTGGCGGACTTTTCTTTTACGAGCTGATGAGAGAAGTGTCCCGCACGCTAACAAACGTCTACTACGACACGGCCGCATCCGTTTTCCTCTACGGCCATAAAGTATATAACGTCGTCAAAACGCTTGGTCTCACGGACAAAATTCTATTTGGGAGCGACTACCCGCTTCTACCGCTCAGCCGATATTTTCGCGACCTTGACCGTAGCGAGCTGACTGAGGAAGAAAAAGTTGCGATCTTGGGCGGCAACGCTAGGCGCCTTCTGAGAGTTGAACCCTAGCTTTATATGCACCACCTTGCAACCCGGCGTGACTGCAAGTTAGCACGAAAGATTGAATCCTGACTTGATCCTAAGCACCTAAGTTAGCGCGAAACATCGCAACTTGAACATTAAATGATGCGCACAAAACAGCATGCCGGAACTTGGCGACACGCAACACGTGCCAAGTCAGGATGCCTGATTCTTGCGTTGCACCATACACGTGTCAAGTCATGATGTCGGAATCTTGCGTCACACCATACACGTCCAATCATGACGCCGGAATCGTTATACCATACGCACTAATTCGAGTCGCCAGAAGCTGTCAGTGCACAATCCGCATACTCAAAAATTCTCTGCAATGCCCGAACATTTGCTACTTGAATCGTATGATGAAACTCGTCATCACACTGTCAAGGAAACCGCTCCAGTTCTTTATCATGTGGTTGTTAGTTGCCGACAAGGACCTTTTAGATTATTATTTGCTCACAGGCATATACTTGCAGAAAATGAAGGAGAATAACAGAGATGAAAGCGAAAGGTGAAGTTCTTATTGTCATCGGGTCGATCGGCATGATCCTCGGATCCATCGGCGTTATCATCGCGGGCATCATAGTCATTTTTGCGTTTGGTTGGCTCGTCAGCGTACTTGATGCTGAAGCGCTAGGTTTCCTTTTTATGGGTGGTTGGGGGCTGTCACTTACCGTTATCGGAGTGCTTATGGCGGCCTTTGGTGTACTTTTCTTGATATTGTCCATTATGGCGTTCCGCAGGAGAAATAATCCGCTCAAATCAACATTCTGTATTGTTGTCGGGAGCATTTTCGTCTTACTTGCTATTGTGTCGCTGATTAGCGCTGTGTCTTTTGGTAGCATCTCGTCTTTGGTGTTGGCAGGTCTCGTCCTAGTCGGCGGTATTCTTAATAGCCAGCAGAAAGCAGAGTATCGCGCATTCCAGCAACAAGCACCCTTTGGACAACAATTTCAACCGTACGGACAACCACAACCTTATGGGCAACCTCCGCAGCCTTACGGTCAACCTCCGCAGCCTTACGGCCAGCCTCCGCAACAGCCATACGGTCAACCTCCGCAATCATACGGCCAGCCTCCGCAACAACAACCGCCGTACGGTCCACCACAGTAATTAACTGTTTCGTGGAGACACGACCTATCAGGTTAAAGAAATGTGAATTGCCGTCATCGAAGACAACGACGTACGGCACAGGCAAATCCTCGAATGGGTGAAAAAATGGTAACAAACCCGCGATGTGACAGGTGTCGCACGCGGGTTTGCGCATTCTTTTCGGTGCAGTTTTTTGTAGTTAGTTGAGAAATTGAACAGAAGCGGTGCGCCAAATGGCCAATCTGTTCTAAACACCCCCTTATTCAGAACCAATCTCTTCCCTCGTTCCGCAGTTTTTCGAAGTTAGTTGAAAAATTGTACTGAGGAGGGGCGTGACAAGAGAGGATCGGTACACAAGCCCCTAAATAAATGATCTTTAGGGATATTTTGCTGTATTGGAGTGGTGGCGAGCGCCTCGTGCACGGATCGGACCGAGAAAACTCGGTAGGAAATGAGATTTAATGGCGTCGTGAGCCGACTCTGAGCCTGTGATAACGCTTTTGGTCATAGAGCTACACGAAATAAACTGTTAGCGCTGGATGTTAACTTGAGACAGGAGGCACTCAAGGCGCTCGCGTTAAGACTAAGGGGAGGTTTGGGTGGCGGATGAGTCGGTTCCAAGCGGCGAGGTAGATTTTATACGCGATACGCACGCCGGAATGCCAAGGAATCTCGTTCTTGTGGATTTTACGGAAACGTGAGCGAATACTGTGTCCTTTTCTGTGGAGCAGATCGCATAAAGCGACAAAGTTCTCAAAAAACTTCCTCGCACGGATGTAAATGCGTTTTCCTATTAGGCGGGAAAGTTGGCGCGCTAAGTTCCGAAAGGCTTTCAGGTTGTTGAGTTGAGAGTAGCCTACTGATACAACTCGATAGCCTTCCGCTTCCAAGTGAGCGGTGCGTTCCCGGTCTCTCGATATTTCTGACGCGCTGCTATGGAATTCCTCGCTGTCGTATTCGATA
>JAAZKT010000063.1 GCA_012799695.1 Clostridiaceae bacterium | reverse complement strand
CCACTACAAGGTAGACATTAAGCGCCAACAGACAAAGCAGGAGAATATTCATGGAACCGAAACCGATTATCATTGCCCTCGCCGGAAATCCGAACTCCGGCAAAACAACCCTATTCAACAAGCTGACGGGAAGTCGTCAACGCATCGGCAATTGGCCGGGCGTCACGATTGAAAAAAAGGAAGGTACTGTCAAAGGACTGAATCACGTCACGGTTCAGGACCTTCCCGGCATCTATTCGCTCTCCCCATACACGCCTGAAGAGGAGATCTCGAGAAATTATCTTCTTAACGAGCAGCCCGATGTTATCCTGAACATCGTCGACAGTTCAAACCTCGAGCGAAATCTCTACTTAACGACACAACTACTCGAACTGGATATTCCCGTCGTCGTCGCTCTGAACTTCATCGATGTGTCGCGTCGTGACGGAGATAAAATCGATTCTCGTAAACTCGAAAAAAAACTTGGCTGTCCCGTCATTGAAACCTCCGCTCTCAAGGGCGAAGGAGTCGATGAATGCATCGCGCGCTGCATCAGCACTGTCAAGAGCGACGATAAGACAGGGCGCGCCGACAAAGTGGCGGCGCCGTTCGGCGAAGAAATTGAAAAAGCGATCAAAGAGATCAAATCCGCCGTGGGCGACGTAGCGCAGAAAAGGCATCGCTGGACCGCCATCAAGGCCTTCGAACGCGACGAAAAAGCGTTGACCGGGATCTCGCTCACCGCTTTACAAAAGGAAATGATCGAAGGGATCATCCGCCGCATAGAAGAAAAACTCGACGATGACAGCGAAAGCATCATCACGACCGAGCGCTATGCGGCAATAAAAGCGCTCACCGACAACGTGATCGTACGGGCAGAACGAAAAGGAAATCTGACGCGTTCCGATCGTATCGACCGCGTCGTGACGCATCGATTCTGGGCATACCCCATATTCATCGCCGTCATGGCCGCCCTCTATTACATCGCTATCAGCTTGGGCATCAACACACAAGACATGGTCGATGGGTGGTTCGGCGATGGTCTTATTCCGCTCGTGCAAGGCTGGATGGAGGGGCTGGGTGCATCCGGCTGGCTTACAGGTCTTGTGACGGACGGGATCATCGGCGGTGTCGGCGCCGTGCTTTCGTTCGTACCGCAGATGATCATTCTGTTTATCCTGCTCGGTATCATGGAGGATATCGGGTATATGGCGCGCATCGCGTTTATCCTCGACAGGCTGTTCCGTCGATTCGGGCTTTCGGGCAAGAGCTTTATTCCCATGCTCATCGGAACGGGTTGCTCCGTTCCGGGTATCATGGCGTCGCGCACGATCGAGAGTCAGCGTGACCGTCGCATGACGATCATCAACACGCCGATGATCCCCTGCGGGGCGAAACTTCCCATTATCGCGCTCGTCGCAGGCGCTGTCTTTGGGGGCGCATGGTGGGTCGCGCCCCTCGCTTACTTACTAGGACTTTTGGCCGTGATCGTCTCCGGCATCATTCTTAAAAAGACGAAAATGTTTTATGGCGACCCCTCTCCTTTCGTGATGGAGCTGCCCGCTTACCACGTTCCATCGGTCGGCAACGTCGCGCGAAGCACGTGGGAGCGCTCCTGGTCGTTCATCAAGCGCGCCGGGACCGTTATCCTTCTCTCGAGCGTCGTGCTCTGGTTTCTTCTGCACTTCGCGGTTATCGACGGCAGCCTCGTCATGATTGAAGACGAGATGATCGCCGATAGCATCGCCGCAAAAGTCGGAGCCGTGCTCGGACATCTCTTCGCGCCTCTCGGTTTCGGAGGGT
>JAAZKT010000062.1 GCA_012799695.1 Clostridiaceae bacterium | reverse complement strand
CGCTGCGTTATCTTTGTTACATGACTGTCCAAATAACAGATAAGCAACAAAGCGCTGTGCTAGAATCTCCGTGTAACAAAAAATCATTAACATGCTATCTGCTTCAGGCACAACAACAGGAGGGTCATCACCATGAAAAAGATTTTGATTTACACGATGGAAGGCAAGAAGATGTGCTTTTTGCACGCACTCATGAACGCGAAACAATTGAAGGAAGCCGGAAACGAAGTAAAAATCGTTATAGAAGGCATGTCGTGCGTACTTCCCAAGGAATTGGAAGAGGAAAAGAATCCGCTCTATCTCTCGCTCAAAAATGACGGGACAATCCAAGGCGTCTGTCTCGGATGTTCAAAGACACTCGGCGTATACGAAGACAACGAAAAGGCTGGCCTTCGCTTCCTCGGCGACATGTACAATCACGCGGGGGTTCTAAACTACGTAAACGACGGTTACGAGGTTCTCATCTTCTAGTCATTGGAAAACACATCGCCTGATACTGACTTAAAAGAACGCAGTGGAGCGAGCCCTCACTGCGTTCTCTCTGATTTATTGAGTTTAGTGCCGAATACTAGCTTTTTTCTGCGGCAACTTTCGGTTTAGCCAATCCCTTTTTCTTCGCATACCATTGCGTAATGATGGGAGTGACAATACTCGTGAGCACGACACCGAAAGCGATTTGGGCAGTGGCGGCACCCGCGAAGGGCACCAGTGAAGGATCGGCCAAAGCGATGATGCTGGGGATCGAGATACTGAGTCCCGCAATGGAGCTTATACCCAATGTGGAAATGCCGCTCTCCTTCAACACCTTCGTCTCGACAAATAGGATGACGGGAACCATCAGGATGTAATAGACGACGGAAATGACGAAGCCACCCACTCCGCCCTCCTTGACCGCGTCAATCAGGTTAATGCCGGCTCCGAAGGACCAACCCATGAAGGGTGTCAGCGGTCCTACCATGCCTCCGAACATTTTCGCTAAGTCCTTGTCGAGATTCCCGATAAGCAGTCCCAATAGAATGGGAATCAGTACGGCAAGGATGGGCATCCAGTCGAGCGTACCGCCGCGGATGATACTGAATACGAAAATGGGAAAGGCGGGAACACAGAGCAGTCCGGTCAAACCGAACGCACCTTTATCTTGCTCTACACCGTATTCGCTGACCATGGCCAAGTACATGGACGGGTTGAGAGAGCAAATGGCGACCGTAAAGCCGAGCGCGGAAATGCTGAACACGCCGGCGTTCACGCCAGGCATCCCGAAAAGCGCCATGAAGAGCGCGGCCAAACCTAGACAGAGCCCAATCTTTACGAGGAGCAGAACGCCCTGCTTTTTCAAGACCTTGCCCAAGCTCTTAATATCAAGCATCGCAGCTGAGCAGAAACAGACAAGTCCCACAACGTAGCCTGTGCCCTTGGCTGTCAACAACGCTTCCGTAAGACCACCGAATTGACCCAAAAAGCCGGGCGCGAAAGTATTCACGAGGGCGGAAATAAGCATCGGAATCAAGAGCAAACCGCCGGGTATTTTTCTCATAAACTTTAGCATAGTTTTTTCCTCTTCATATTTTTATTTTGTTTGAATGTTTTAATTATCGGATCGATCTGTCACATCGATCGATCTGTCAACCGGCTTACGGTTTGTCGGGCTCACTCGGGGGAACGTACTTCCTATCATCCGCAATCGGGGGGCGGACTGTCGGCACTTCAATTTCTCCCGCAATGATCTTCCTCTCCAGCTCATCGATCTCATCCTGTATGGCTTGGGGAACAATTTCTTTATAGTAGACGTTTTTCGCTAACGAAACACCACCCTCTTTAAGACCTATGGTCCTCGTTTTACCGGTGATGACTTCTCTCCTCGTGTAATTGTCAACGGCTCCGTAAAGCACGTTGCCGATGTCTTTCATTGCCGAGGTGATAATGCACTTCGCGAGATCCTCTTTGCCTTCCGCCATCAAGAACGCGTACTGATCGGCATCCACACCGATCATCTTGATGTTCTTTTCCGCTACGACATCCAAAACGCCGAGACCTACGCTTCCGGCAGCGGCGAAGATAATGTCCACGCCGTTCTCAATCATGCCCCGCGCGATCTCTTTGCCTTTCTCCAGATCACTAAAGCTGTTGGCATACTCCACTTGGTAGAAAATATCCGGGTTCTTATGTCTCGCGCCTGCTTCAAAGCCCACGACAAAGTCTTCAATGTTCGGGATCTTCATGCCGCCGACAAAACCGATCTTCCCCGTCTCACTCATGGAAGCGGCAAGGTAACCGGCTAAAAACGATACTTCGTTGGCGCGGTAGACAATACAGAAGACATTATCGTATAACTCCTTGTCCTCTCCCTTTTCTTCCAGCTCCGCTGCGTACTTCTTCTTGTACTCAGTGAACCTGTCCCAATCGATCTCCCCGTCATACATAAGGAATTTAACACTTTGATACCTGACGGCTTGTTCTTCTAATATTCCTGCCATCATTGAAGATGTAAAGAACATATGGTTACGCCCGTTGACCGCTTCCATGAAAACCTTCGGGTAGTTTGCCTCATTGTTTTCATGTTCCAAGACCGTCAAGTTCGTCCCATGTTCGACTACAGAAACATTCAAGCCAATCACCGCACTGTCGTTAAATCCCTTATCTCCGCGGTTGGCGATGAGCAAGGCGACGTTGGGACTTGACCCGTCGTGTATAGCCTCACCACCGCACGCGGCAAGGAGCAGAATCAATGTAATTAGTAAAATACTTGCAATTTTTTTCATACGTGCTCTCTGCCTTTCAGGGTAATAAACCCAGCGGTTTTGGCATAGTTTACCAGATTACACCCCATACGTCCAACAGTTTTTGTAAAAATGCAAGAATAAATGAGGTTAAAAACGCGTTTCCCGCAGGTCGCCACAAGGCGTTTTTCATTGACAATGATTCGCCCGTTTGTTAGCATATTTGCATATAAAAATACGCGCTGATGACTATTCTTTGTCTAGAATGGAGTAGTCTGTAACTCGAGTTGGCGCTAGCAATGAGAGGTGGCATATGTCAGATTATTTGAACAAAGCTAAAGCTATGCAGGATGAACTTTCGTGGATCAGGCGCGAGATTCATAAGAAACCGGAGGTCGGCATGGATTTACCGATCACGACGGCTTTTGTTTTGGAACAGCTGGAAAAACACGGAATCAAAGCTGAAAGGATCATTGATAGCGGAATTTCAGTACTGATCGAAGGCGGAAAACCGGGAAAGACGATACTTCTTCGCGGCGACATGGATGCCCTCCCTCTTGCGGAAGAATCCGGAGAAGAGTTCGCGTCTGAATTCGAAGGAAAAAGTCATGGTTGCGGTCACGACATGCACGCGACATCGCTCATCGGTACCGCCATTTTGCTGAACGAAAACAGAGAACAACTTCACGGTCGCGTCAAGCTGATGTGGCAGCCGGGGGAAGAAATTTTCGAAGGCATGAAAGCCATGATCGCTGCAGGCATTATGGAAAATCCGGCACCCGATGCCGCTCTTGATCTGCACGTTGATGCTTCATCGCCCGTTGGAGTCCTCAATTACTCCAAAGGCCCCTTCACAACTTCTGCGGACAACTACCTGATCAAGATCAAGGGTTCGGGCTGCCACGGCAGCATGCCGGAGAACTCTATTGATCCTCTCAACGTCGCCATTCAGATTTATAACGCAATCGCTTCCATGCGTTTCAGGGAAATTAAAGGTTCTGAGTTCCTTGCGATGAGCATCTGCAGCATTTCTTCCGGTAATTCTTTCAACATTATTCCGGACAGTGTGGAAATGAGAGGTACGATGCGGACCTACAATCCTGCGATCCGCGACTACGTTGTTGAGCGCATTGAAAAGATCACAAAAGAAGTGGCGTCCTTGTACCGCGCGGAAGGCAGCCTCGAAATCGCTTCAAGCGCTCCGACCATTGCAAATGACCCTGAGATGGTAGACAAGGTCATCGGCTACCTCGAAGACTTCGGTATGGACTTTGAGCGTGACCCGAATTACCGCCTGTCCGCATCGGACGACTTCGGTTACGTCGCACGCACCATTCCTTCGGTGATGTTCTTTATCGGGTGCAAACCTGAAGGTCTCGAGAGAAACCTGCTCCATAATCCCAAAGTCGTCTTTGACGAGCGTGCCCTGCCAATCGCCAGTGCGGTTATGGCGCATGTCGCAACTAAGTGGCTCGAAGAGCACGCATAATATATGGCGCAGTAAGCAGCATCTAAATCGAGAGGTAAAACATAGGGGCTGTCTCAAAACCGCTAAATAGTAGCGGGATCGATGCAGCCTCTTTCCTTTTGTGGAAACCGAGAACGTAGAGGCCAGAAAATCGACATTAACTGCAAAACTCCCTATATCCGGCAAGCAATATCTCAAATTTTTCCTTTATTGAGCTTCAGCGTATACCCGTCCACCTTCTCACCACCAACAACTTGGTAGTGTTCTTTAACATGGACTCGTTCAAAGCCAATTTTGTCCATCAAAGTTAAAACAGGGTAATTCCCTGCCCAAGTTTGCGTATAGACTTCCTCTACCCCGATCTGCAGGAGGGCTATCGGCATATAGTCGAAAAAATACAATTCAAAGGAGAAAAAAGTCGAACGTTCCGAAGTCTTGTTTGGCAGTTTCTTTGATTTCAGAGCGCTTGGAGATGAATCACCTCAAAAACTTGCCTAACTGCGTGCCGCCCAAATCTTCCTTGTCCGCGTCTAAAAACAACTCCTGATAACTCGGAACACCGCTGTATGTGACAATCTTATCGGGATAGGCGTTGTTGTACGCCATGGTGTACTCGTAAATTCCCTGCAGATGCCTGCCGCAACGCTCCTCAATGGGATGATGATTCTCATCCCAGGGAACAAACAGCATACCGATGCTCTCGCTGTAGAGGTAGTAATCGTCCACACCGCCGAGCACTTGCTCCTCGCTGGTACCTCCACGTAGACGTCCCTGAGAGGCATTGGCAGTTTCCATCAGGATTGCCATGGTATCCGTGTAATCGCCCAGTTCGCGGTGCGTCAATCCGTGGAAATTAGTCGGAGACTGCTCAAGCGCCATGTCAATTCCGCTCAATAGAAGATTAATGCACCCTTCTGAAGCAATGGTCATCGCATCCTGATGCGCTACCGTTGCGTTGATAACGGGATACTCGGGAGATGCCTCGTGGAGGTCAAAGGTGATGCCCACATCCTCCGTACGGATTAACTCGGCGATACCGAAGGCTATCTGCTCGGTTAAGGTACCGTCCTCGCGACCGGGATACGCACGGTTGATATTGCGGGTCTCAGAGCCGGACAGTTGTTGGCCGGAGGGGTGGTGGGTATACACGTCGGGATCCGGCCATTGGTGAATCGGATTGGTCGCGCGAGAACCGAAACGGAATATTCTCTCCCCACTCTTAGTCTGCAAAGTGAAATACTGCAGATTCCCTTCACCCGGGTCATTGTGTGTCATAGAACTGATATTAGTGTACGGGATGACATACACCGTGCCATTTTCAATGATCGCGGTTTCGATAAAAGTAACCGCGGACATATAGCCGGAAGGTTCGTTGCCGTGCGTGCCACCGAGAATCAGCATCGCGCCGCCGTCCCCCTCGCCCTTCAGCACATAGACAGGCGTATCCCCGGGGCCGTCTTTCAAACCGTCGTACCATTCGGACAACATTTTTACCTCGGTGACGTTCGGTCCCTCTATCGGCATAGGAACATCCCAACACTTTACGAAACTGACGCCTGCAGCCACCATAATACCAATCGCAAGCACTAAAGAAACGGAGGCGGTTATGATTGGGAATATCGGTTTTTTAAAGAATTCTTTCATGCCCTGCCCCCCTCCTTACTTAATCATCAGGGCGCGCAAAACCAGTGGAATGAGCACCATGGCGGCGGTTAGCTGTGCAGTGAACTTCTTTTCCGTAAACAGATTCCATCCAACCAGCGCAATCACCAAAGCAATAATCAATCTGTAGATTATAGTCAATACCATTTGTGCACGCTCCTTTCGTCAATGGAAAACAATGAACGGCTCAAGGAAATTTGCGGCAAGGATGAAAATCACGCCCCAAACGAGAATAATCAAGCAGGGCAGGAGACATTTCTTCATAATTTGCTTGTAGTCTTTCATGCCGACTACTTGCGCCGCGAAAATGCCGGCCATAGCAGTCGGCGGCATCATATCACCCAAGGACGCAATAAGCGACAGGGCGGATACAACGATAATCTCGTTCTTCGCAAGGAAGGACAGCACGAAGGGTACACCGAGTACGCTGGCGGAGCCGAAGGCGGATACCGATCCAAATAGGGGAATAGACGTGGAAAGCGCAATATAGCGCGCCCAGCTTGGCAGGCTCAAACAGCTGGTGACGATTAAGCCGCGTACGCCTGTAAGGGTCATAACCTGAATAAACATACCCACGCCCATCAGAATGCCCATGACAGGCAACACTGATTGAATGGCATTCTTGGACACTTTGAGTATATTGAATTTTCTTCCCGTAAAGCAACCCACACCCGAGCAGATAAGGAAGACCAACGGCATGCCCATATCCGGAATTGCCGGAACCGCTGTGTTCAATACCATCAGGACGACAACCAATATCAGCGGGATGTAGATTTTAAAGCCGTACTTTTTACGAACTTCGGTGTTGAGCTTTGCTCGCACCTCAGCATAGTTCATCTTCTTAACGTGCTTTAAGCCTAGCACCAGTACAAAGGCAAAAGCGAGCGGAAAGGTCAACAGAATCAGCGGCAACGTAAACCCGCTATAGGGAATATCCACACCACCACACATAATCATTGCAGGCAGGTTGGTGGGGGGCGCAATCATGCCTAGCATGCCGCCCAATGAGAGTATTACTGCCGTTTCCAAAATTGGGACTCCCATCATCATCAATACGGGAGCCATGATGGAGCCTGCGGAAAGCACGGCCGCGGTTGAAGAACCGGTAATCATACCGGGAAACATAATGATGACCATAATCATGATCAGCATCAGAGCAGGAACTTTATGGAAACGCTCTACAATTGTCGCGCAAATGGCGTCGAGCGTTCCGGATTCCTGAATGACGCGCATAAAAATCATCGCCGTGGCTATGACCAAGATCGTATCCACGTACGCGAACATGCCCTCCACGAGATGTACCACGGGAACTCCCTGCCCGCCAATCAGAGCACCGGCGACAGAAGCCAACACCATGGATATGCCGATTGGTAGCTTGCACAGGAAGCAGCCCAGCAGGAACGTTCCAAGCATCACGATGAAGGTAATCAGTTCGATGCTCATTCAAACCTCCTTGGAACTACTTAAAAAGGATGTCCCTGTTTCACAAACATTGGCTACTTAAAAGCAGCGGGGAGAACGGTTACAACATCGCTAATGCTGTCGATATAATCGCAGGGAATACCGGATTTGGAACAGATGCTCGCCATCAATCCGTCCTGATCCCCATCTTTTACAACGATGGCGTAATCCGCGTTCTCAAACACGGGTGCGATAAACTTATCGGACAACTCTCCACGACGGACAACACCGCCGGTATGCATCGCAATGATGGACAATCCCGCGGTCTTTGCGGCGTTAATCAGCTCTTCAAGACGCGCGAGTTCACCGTTGGCGTCAATACCCGCAGCGCCGAGTCCTTTAGAAGAACCTCCGACGACGATTATGAGGGTCTTGTTGTCACGGATCTCGGCGGAGGTCGCAACGCCATTGGAAAAAAAGTCCATATTCTGCTTCTTCAGTACCGTGCCTACCATCTGGAAATCAGCACTTTGACCGCCTGATGTAATCAAGATGGGATACTCCGCGAAAGCTTCCGTCAAGCCGACCGGCTCAACAGCGGAAGCGTTTGCTTCGGTACTCTCCAAGGCAGATGACGAGGATTCTAATGTTGCTTCCGGTTTTCCTTCACCACAAGCTACGAGAGAAAGCAACATCATCACAGCAAGCAAAACGACAATCGTTCTTTTCATTGATTTCCTCCTTTTGCATGCATGCGCGGCGAGAATACCGCGCATACACACCATTTAATAATTCTTATCTTGTTGACCACACAACTACACCATCGCCGTTGACTAGAAATACCGAAATCTTCCGCAACTATCCTCCACCTTCTATTTTGGGTGGTTGCATAGTGTGAGGTCGCGGTACGCAACCCATTTAAGTTGTAATGAATTATTCTCAATAACCGATAGCTGCGCCATCACTAAAGTTCTCTACGCCGTAGTTTGACTCTGTGCTACCCTCCAGAGTACCGTCAGGCATAATCATTATTCCAACGGGAACGGCAATTGTACCCCAACCAACAGTAAAGTTAGCATGTCCTAATTTCTCTAATTCACCAAGAACAGGGCTACCTTCCAATTCCAAACTATAGAAGAAGGCGAAGCCGTAATCCGCGACTCTTGGACTGTTGATTGCCTCATCGATGCCGAACCCGTAGTCTATTGCAAACATAATCACCTGAGCTACACCGGGATAAATTTGTATGCCGCCGGGCGCGCTGATAGCCATAAAAGGTTTCCCATCGGGGTCAATAACTACGCTGGGAGACATGGAGGACAGCGGTGCTTTGCCGGGCTCCAAAGAGTTGGCGTAACCGCTTCCTTCCACAAAGTCATCCAGCTGATTGTTCATAAAAAACCCATAACCGTCTACATAAACCTGGTTGCCGAATCCAAGGTTTAATGTATGAGTAATTGAGACCATGTTCCCATCTTTATCAACTACAGATAGAGTAGTCGTCTCCGGATGCTCACGATCATCATATTCCCAAGGGTTTCCTTGTGTGAAACTCTGGGCTTTGGTCATATCCACTTTCGCTGCTAAAGATTTGGCATAATCCTTGTCTGTGAGACCTTTAGTGGGAACATCGACAAAGCGAGTGTCACCGGAATACACCGCGCGATCCACCCAAACCATCTTCTGAACCTCCGCAAGCTGGTGCCAGAGCTCTACGCTGTTAAATTCTTGCACAGGCAGGCACTCCATAATGTTTAACATTTCAGCCAGAAATGTACCGCCTGAAGAGGGGGAAGGCGAAGAATAGACTGTGTATCCGCGGTAACTCCCCATAACAGGTTCACCTTCCCAAGGTTTGTAATTAGCCAAATCTTCCATGGTCATGACCCCGCCGGCGCTCTGGGTTACTTTTACCATTTGTTCGGCAATGGCACCTTTATAAACCGCGTCGGAACCCTGATCTCGAATCATCTCAAGCGCACGCGCCATATACTCATTGCGAATCAATTCACCCGGTTTTAGCGACAGACCGTCTTCGTTGAGATAAATCTCCGTCAACTCTTCGCTTTTGATCATCACATCGTAAATGTTCATGATGTTGCTAATTAGGGCAGGAGTTGCAACATAGCCTTGCCGTGCCATATCGATAGCAGGCTGGATCACATCCGCCAAAGACATGGTGCCCCACTTATCAAGCGCATAACACAAACCGGCAACTTCACCGGGGACGCCGGAAGCCAAGCCACCAAATCTCTTATGATCACCAATAATATTCCCCTCGTTATCTTCCACCCACAAATCGGAAGTTTGGAACATTGGGGCAACTTCACGGAAGGTAAGACAAGCGGTTTCACCGGTTTCAGCAGAATAAAAGGTCAATAATCCACCGCCTCCAATACCGCACATCTCAGGCAAACAGACGAATTGAGCAAACGCTGTGGCAACCGCCGCGTCAATTGCATTGCCGCCTTTTTCCATAATCTCGGTACCTACCTTTGAAGCCTCGTAACGAAGGGACACCGTCATCCCATTCTCAGCGGTGCCCAAACGTGTTATATCCTTCGGCATGCCATTCTCATCCCATGTCCGGAATTCTTCGGGCAACTCGATGTAGGGAGACATGTCCTCTGTTTCAGTCTGGGTGGGGTCCGCTGAGGTTCCTTCACTCGTCTCCGATTCTGTCGGATCAGGATCGGTAGGCTCTGCAGGTTTCGCATCGCACGCAACCATCGCAAACACCATTACCAGTGAAAGAAGTAGTGCGAGTAACTTTTTCATGAGCTTTCCTCCTAAATGGTATTGCCGCAGGCGTTGTCGTAAATGAATAAACCACAACCACCATACGTTACGAGCATTATAGCTTTGCACAATATTAGGAGTCTTTTTTATCTCTTATTTATTTTAATATTCTCTTATTTTCTATTAATCTTATTATTCTCACGGAGAATCAGATCATTCCTCCTGTATAGTTGTTTGGGACGACCGACGTTTCCATAGGCGCTATCCTGCACCACCCTGCCTTCCTGCATCAGATGCTGCAAATAACGGCAGACGGTCTGGTATGCCAAACCGGTTCCCTCCGCAATCGCGTACGCAGAGATATAATCACTCTGCACGGACAGATAATTCTCGATCAGTTCCTGCGTACGCTTTGAAATCCCTTTTGCAAATGACTCGCGAGGGCTTTGCTCCAGCAATCGAATATGAAGATTAATTCGGCTGACCAAATCCGGCGCTTTGATCGGCTTGAGCGCAAAGTCTGTCGCTCCCGCATCTAGGAAGGCATTCGCCAACGATTGGTTTTCGTCAATGGTAAACACCAAAATTGGCACGGACGTGCTGAGTTTGCGCAAACGGCGCACGCCCTCCACGCCATTTACGCGCGGCATATGATAGTCAATTAAAACAATGTCCGGCTGGTACGCCTTGAACAGAGCGAGGCCCGTCTCAACGCTTTGCGCGGTATAGGATCGCCAGCCCTGCAGTTTGAACAGCGCGTTTAGCGAAAAGCAGATCTCTTCTTCATCGTCAATGGACAGAATGGTTATCGGTTTTTTCATCCTCATTCTCCTTTGGCAATAATATTGTAATGCTGGTTCCTTTTCCTAATTCTGTATCCATACGGATAATTCCGTTCATTTGCGTAACAACGCTTTGAACAAAAGCCAATCCGAGACCACTGGATTCGCTACCTGAGATACCTCTCCCCCAGATGTGCTCACGCCTGTTTTCGTCAATCCCGATCCCGTTGTCCGCTACGGTAAAACATATGTAACCTTCCGTTTCGTCCACGATGAGCCGAATGGATGGGGTGCTTTGGTCACGGACAGCATGTGCGGAGTTTTTCAGAAGATTGATGATCGCGCGTGGAAGCAGTATTCTGTTTGCGATGATGGCTTCTGTGGGAACACTGTTTTCCACACAAAGGTAAGAAGCGTATTCCGTTGCCGAACACTGAGCCAAGACAATATTCACTATCGTTTCTGTCGAAATTGGTACCATGCTGCCCTCGTGCAACATTTCGGAAATCATTTGGTCCATCCGCTCTACGGAATGCTCAATTCGTTCCAAGTATTCCATTTCGGGTAAGTGGTTTCGTTCCCGTTCAATTTTGAGCACGTCAACTATTGTCTGAATCGCGGTCAAGGGGGATTTCAAATCGTGAACCAAATACTGCACCTCCTGGTTGGTGCGGTTTTTCATCTCCGCGATGAAAGCTTGCCTGCTAATTTCCTCATTCCGTTCCCTTAGGATATTGACTTGACGAAGGGAATTCTCACTACGTATTTGAAGCAGCATCAACAGAGCAAACAGGGAGAACAAAACGATTCCGACGGTACAGGTCACGTTAAGCAGCCCATCTGCTTCCAGAATTATTGCAGTCATTTTAATATCATAAGATGTTTCACCACGCCCGATTGGAAGGTTCTCAAGCATAGGCATGACATCAAGGAATTGGACGGCAGTGAGGAAGAAGATTGAAACTGTCGCTTTTTTATGGAGCCGAATATGGCGGTAGTCCAACCGATCGAATACGATTCCCCATAAAAATACGATCAGGGAAGGGAGCGCAAAATCGTAGTGCACGTGATAGATCAAATCAATTACTAAGTACGCAAGGCGTAATATCACAAACGTAAAGCAGGCTATCAGGGCGTATCTAAGCGGTCGACGGAAGTTTAATTCGATAGCCCCACCAATAAAGAATACTCCCAAATACAGTGGCATGATGCGAATGGCGTTCATAAGAACTAGACGCAAAGCGGCTTCCAATAAATATACTTTTTCAAGGCTTTGGAGCGCATTAGTCAGTGCTTGCATAACACCGATGTTATAGATACTGACAAACAGGGGCATCACAAAGCCAAACGCGAACAGCACTATACCGATTATCAACTCCTTGACATTAATCGCTATTGCCTGTTTGTGACGCCTTGATGGCTCTGCGCGTTGCTGCACTATGCTTCCCTCCTATGTGTCATTACTCTCACTTCAAGTGTAGTCGACAAAAAGTGTGAACTTCGCAAAATTAAGTCTGTCTGTTTCTATTTCTTACTGACCAACGCCCCCACAAGAGAATTCCGATTGCCACGCAAATCCCCACGACAATAACCAACCGCGGGCTTTGTGTGCGATAATAAACTGCGCTCAGACCAACTTGTTCTATGCTCTGCAGATCGTAAGCGAGACCGTATTCCGCCACAATTTTCTTAACATTCACAAAATGAATAACCGGGAGCCCTCTCGCGTTGTATATCTCCAGCAAACCGCTCTTTTCGCCGGGAGAATGAGCCGTATACGGACGCACAATTCCCCATGGCATATCATCCTCATCTACTCCAATCGTCGTAATGTTACCGCCTATTCCGACAAAGCAAGTAATATCATATGCGTCGTAAATGGCAAGCCTTGCCTTGAGATTTTCCACGTAGTCCTCAATGTGGATAAAGGGATAGCCGTACCCCGTAAGCCTTTTCTCTATTATGTGGACCAGTGCAGGCTCCATCTCGATACCGCAATCTCGATCGCCGCCCATCGAAAAGGCGGCAAGAGGTTGAGAGACAAGATCATCCTCAAAGAGGCGATGAACCATGTCCGGAAATGTCAACTCCGGCTGGTTTGCTCCGTACATAGAGGCGCCAACGGAAGCGATATATACTATCCTAACGCCCATCGCCTCGCTCGCTGCAAGAAAGGCAAGATTCATCCCGGGGAATGAGCCGGAAAACGCGGCACCGATAACGTTACCTGCCTCCACACCCGCGTCAGCAAGCATACGAACCGCCAGTGCCGCCATATCCGGATTTGACACTGTGCGCTTTGCCTCGATGGTACCCACCGTAGTGGTAATACCCGTGAACTCATCGCCAATTAGACCCGTTTGATGGATATCCTCCTTGCTGAGCCCAAGCCCAACTTCTTTCTTATATCTTGCGATTTGATCTATATAACACCGCATCAAATCCGCCGCTTTGCATTGCGTTTCGTAGTTATCGGTACGTACAGACACCGATAAGAACACGCCAAGCACGATGGTTACAAGCAACACTGCCATCGATATTACTATAGCAAGTTTACGATTCTTATACATAGCCCCATAGCGCTCCCCTATCCGCCGAACACGGGATATCCGAACAGCATAAGAATAGCGGCGAGAAACGCACAAGTAATGGCAAGGCTCACAAAAGTCTTAAGGAAACCTTGCCGATCGAATTCTCTCGCGATAATTCCGGGCACTACAAACCCGATGATGTTGAGATTGTACGGGCTTATCTCAACGCTCCGCACCAAAAAGTTTAAGGCAATTGTCAATATCAAAAGCATCGCAAAGCGCCGCCGACCATAGAGAATAAAAACGTAGGACAACAGCTTGCAAAGAAGCGTCGCAACAAAGGCAATAAGTAGCGTATACACAATGCGCCACGGCGCATGAAGACAGAGCACAAGATACCCGGGAACGACCAATCCTGCCGAGAGACCCGTCAGTTCCGTAAAAAACAAGCTGACAAGAATACCAAGCAAAATCGCGCTATCGTACAAACTCAGTCCCCTCCTCTCGAACGCGCCTCATGATAGCTAACCCGTCATTTGCGATATTTCCAATCGCAAAAATGACTTTGTCTTGTTCAATTTCTTCTGATGGAATAGCTTCTGCGGAACTCCACATTTTGACAACAGTATTTGGCAACTTATTTTTCAATTTACGTCGCACATAGATCCGTGATGCGCCCATGAGCCATATTTCGTTCGGTTGCAAAGCCTCGCAAACAGCTGTCATATCACGCGTACGGCTTCCACGGTCAGGTCTGTTGTTCATCAGGATTACGAGCCGCTTGTCATTTAGGTCGTACTCGTTGCTAAGAGTTTCCCAAACAATATGCGTGGATTGGATGTCATTGACGGACAGAGCGTTGATAAACAGCGCTTTCCCCCACCGGTACAACGATAGCGCAAAGGGGTCGCGTTTATAACGCTTCATGCCCGCGAGCGCTTTTTCTCTTTCCACGCCCAGATACTCACATACTGCAAGCGCCAATGCAATGTTTTCCGAAAAATCAAATGTCTGCTCATCATCGTCCGGTTGCACGGGAACAAAGCGGCAACACAATCTGTCTGCCACGTTCTTCAGTATCTGAGTTTGAGCCTCTTCGGTGGTGAAAAGGATGCCATTTCTCGGTATGGTATTGGAAAGAGCGTCCGCAATTTCCTGTAGACTTTCTCCCATAACATCAGTATGGTCGCGGCGAACATTCGTGATTGCGCAGATATCAGCACGCAGAATGCTGTGTTGTGTAACATGTTGCAATTCTGGACGCACCGCCATGCACTCGACAACCAGAATCTGTACGTTTTGCTTTGAGGCTTTACATAGAATCTCAACTTGCTCCTTAATATTGGCGCAACCTTTGCGAGGAATTATTCTTTCTTCACCATCTACATCTATGGTTGTCGGATTGATACCGGTTGTCTTACAGAAAACACGCATGCCGCCATTGCGCAATCCTGCTTCAATCAGACGGCAAACTGAAGATTTTCCGCGCGTCCCGTTCACGTGGATTACATGAGGAATTTTCTTTCTGGCGACCACTACACGTATCTTCTCGATGAGCAAATACACAATCCAAATAAGCGCCGAAACAAGTATCGTGAAGGACATGATCTAATCCTCCTGTGGATGTAACATTCTATCATAATTACTTATTCTCACTTTAATCTGCTCTTCAATTTTTCTCCGTACCATAGCTCTCCTAGCGAGTAACGGACACCCTATTATTCAAAAAACCCCCTGTAACAACAATGTCACAGGGGTTAGTGGTGCGGACAACAGGATTCGAACCTGCATGGTTTCCCACTGGATCCTAAGTCCAGCGTGTCTGCCAATTCCACCATGTCCGCATTTCGCTGCGCAGCAGAAGTCATCGCTGCCGGCACGCTCTATCATACACTAAAATGCCTTAAGGACGAATATGGGAGGGTACGAAACTCTGGGAGAAGACTCTGTCGTCCATTTCAAATGCTTGAATTGCCGAACTATCAGCAAGGAGATATCTTTTCGAGGTATACGGATGAAAGCCTAATCGTCGCTCAAACGCAAAACGCTCATAAAAGCTTCCTGAGGGACCTCGACACTTCCGACTCGGCGCATGCGTTTCTTACCTTCTTTTTGTTTCTCGAGGAGCTTTTTCTTTCTCGAAATATCGCCGCCGTAGCACTTTGCCGTTACATCTTTGCGGTAGGCGCGAACAGTCTCGCGCGCAATGATGCGCCCACCGACGCACGCCTGAATCGGTATCTCGAACTGCTGTCGCGGGATGTTTTCGCGCAATTTTTCCGCCATGGCGCGACCGCGCCTGTAGGCGTCGTCTTTGTGGAGAATGAATGTCAGCGCATCGACCTGCTCGTTGTTGATCATCATGTCGAGCTTGACGAGATCGGACACTTGCCAGCCCTTCATCTCGTAATCGAGCGAAGCGTAGCCTCTCGAACATGATTTCAACGCATCGAAGAAGTCGTAAATAATCTCGTTGAGCGGCATATCGAAATGGAGATTGACGCGATTATCATCAACGTATTCCGTGTTTACGTATTGACCGCGGTAATTGTAGCAGAGCTCCATGATGTTGCCGATGTATTCTTTCGGCGTCATGATCGACGCGGCAACGATAGGTTCCTCGATGCTTGCGACGCGGTCGGGAGGAGGCATATTCGTCGGATTTTCCAACACCATGGTCGTCCCGTCGACCATGTTCAACCTGTAAGCGACCGAAGGCGCCGTCGAGATGATATCGAGATCGAACTCGCGTTCAAGGCGTTCCTGAATAATCTCATAGTGCAAGAGGCCGAGGAAACCGCACCGAAAACCGAAGCCGAGCGCCGTCGATGTCTCAGGTTCGAAAGAGAGCGCCGCGTCATTCAACTGCAGACGCTCCAAAGCATCGCGCAAGTCGGGATAATCGGCGCCGTCAACGGGATACATGCCGCAAAACACCATCTGGTTAACCGGCTTGTACCCCGGCAGCGGTTCCGAAGCCGGATTCTCCGCAAGCGTAATCGTATCGCCGGGCGCTGTATCGCTGACGTTCTTAATACTGGCGGCAACATAGCCGACATCACCGGCATAAAGTGTTTTGGCTGGTTGTATCGATGTCGGCGAAAATGTCCCGAGCGACGTGACGGTAAATTCTTTCCCTGAATGCATGAGCAAGATCTCGTCGCCCATAGAGAGTTTCCCCTCGCGAATGTTGACATGCGCGATTACACCCAAGTAGGCATCGTACAATGAATCAAAAACAAGTGCTCGTAAAGGCTTGCTGTCGTCGCCCTCGGGTGGCGGAAGCACTTCAGCGATCTTCTCGAGCACTTCATCGATGTTGATGTCTTCCTTAGCCGAAATCAAGGGCGCCTCCGATGCATCGAGTCCGATAACGTCTTCGATTTCCTGCCGTATTTCCTCCGGGCGGGCAGAGTCGAGATCGATTTTGTTGATAACCGGCAAAATCTCAAGTCCCGCGTCGATCGCCAGATAGGCATTCGCAAGCGTCTGTGCCTCGACGCCTTGCACGGCGTCCACGATCAGAATTGCGCCATCACAAGCGGCGAGCGATCGTGATACTTCATAATTGAAGTCTACGTGTCCGGGTGTGTCAATCAAGTTGTAAACGTATCGTTGTCCGTCCTTCGCCGCGTATTCCATCCGCACGGCACGCGCCTTGATCGTAATGCCGCGCTCTCGCTCGATGTCCATATTGTCGAGCACCTGTTGCTGCATGGTGCGCGCGCTGAGGGCGCCCGTGTGCTCGATCATTCGATCGGCCAGCGTCGATTTGCCGTGGTCGATGTGTGCAACGACACAAAAATTACGAATGAATTCAGCAGGTGTTCTTTTCATCAATGATCTATAAACCCTTTCTCAACTTGATTTCAAGCGAGCCTTCGTCTATGGCACCCCGAATTTGCTTAAGGGATAAAACCGCAAGATGAGCCTACCCGCGATTTCATCGCGTGTCACCGGTCCGATGTCCCGACTGTCCCTACTATTCGTGCGATTGTCACCAAGCAGATAATACTCATTTTTTAGAAGCGTCACATCGGCATATTTCTCGTGATGAGGCGCCGTCCTCACACCTTCGGCGAGATACGGCTCATCCAAAAGCACGCCGTTGATGTACACGTCGCCGTTTTTAATCGTGACGCGTTCACCGGGAAGTCCGACCACACGTTTAATGATAATCATCCCCTCGCCGTTGGCAGTTGTCTCATCGGTGTCGGCAGTGACAATGTTACCGCGTTTGAGTCCATTCTCAAAAAGCCGTGAAATCTTCTCGACAAATACTTCGTCTTGATCGGAAAGAGTTGGAACCATGGAAGATCCGATGACAGTATTGCGCTGAATAACAAATTGCGTCAGCAACAACGCCAACACGACGCCGATCACGACAGTAATAACAAAGTCGAATACGCGTCGCTTCATAGATCTTTTTTCCCGTTTCTTTTTCTGCCGCTCCTCTCTCTCACGTTGCTCTTCCGCCTCGGCGGTGTATTCGGCGAAGAAGGCTTCAATGCTCTCGTGCCTTGAGGAAAGTGCAGAGGGACGCACACGATTAGTAGGCCTATCTTTCGATTTGACCTCGGAGGATTCGGCGGCTTTGTCAGGAACGGAATCCATCTTTATCTTTCAAGTTATCCTCTCTTCGTTTGCGGATCGACTGTAATGGCGAGCCCCAATTCTTTCAGCTGATGCTCCGCGACGATATCAGGCGCTTCCGTCATTAGGCAGGAAGAGTTCTGTACTTTTGGGAAGGCGATCACTTCTCGGATACTCTCCGCGCCTAGCAATAGCATGACGATACGGTCGAGCCCGTAAGCCAAACCGCCGTGCGGCGGTACGCCATAACGGAAAGCGCTCATCAGGAAGCCGAATTGGCGTTCCGCTTCCTCCGGAGCAAAACCGAGGATCTCGAACATGCGAGCTTGTAACTCCTGTTGATGAATACGAATGCTGCCTCCTCCGAGCTCCGTGCCGTTCAGGACAATATCGTAGGCTCGCGCCCTCACTGCACCGGGATTCGTATCCAACATGTGGATATCCTCATCCATGGGCGCCGTGAATGGGTGGTGTTTCGCCACGAAGCGCTCCGCCTCATCAGACCACTCTAGAAGCGGGAACTCCGTTACCCAGCAAAACTTGTAGCGATCGTCCGGAATGAGCTGGTGGCGCTTCGCTACCTCAATACGAAGGTCGCCGAGCGTCTCGAGAACGACCATCTTGTCGGAATCAGCAACGATGAGGAGTTGTGCCGACTCGTCTTCCCCAGCCCTCTTCAAAGCCTCGCGCACGAAGTCCGCGTCGTAGAACTTGGAGACGGATCCGCGACTTGCGCAACCATCCAGGCTGAGCCATGCGAGTCCTTTGGCGGCAGTATTGCCTTTTACGAAAGTCGCGAGGTCATCGAGTTCTCGACGAGACATGCCTGAACCATCAGGCACGGCAATCGCAGCTGCCATGCCGCCATTTTCCACGGCATCCGCAAAGACTTTAAAAGAGCCGCCCGCGACGAGATCGGACAAATCGACGAGCTCCATACCGAAGCGCAAGTCAGGTTTATCCGTTCCATAGCGATTCATCGCTTCGCGCCACGTTATGCGCCTAATCGGAAGTTCAATTTCAATCCCTTTAAACTCGCGCATCAACGTTGCCAAATAGCGCTCGTTTACATCCAATACATCGTCTTCACCCACGAAAGCCATCTCGATGTCAACTTGGGTAAATTCCGGCTGTCGATCGGCACGGAGATCCTCATCGCGGTAACAGCGCGCGATCTGCATGTATTTGTTGTATCCGGCGAGCATCAGAAGTTGTTTGAACAGCTGCGGTGACTGCGGAAGGGCGAAGAATTTCCCCGGGAAAACGCGTGACGGAACGAGATAATCGCGTGCGCCCTCCGGCGTGCTCTTGATCAGCGTCGGCGTCTCCACGTCGATGAAACCCTCTTCGTCAAAGAATCTGCGCGTAATTCCCGTAATGCGGTGTCGCGCCAACAAGTTGCGTTGCATATCGGGGCGGCGAAGATCGAGATAGCGATACTTCAAGCGGACCGTCTCATTGACGTCGATGTCCTCTTCGATATAAAGTGGCGGCGTTTCCGCCACGGACAATATTCTTAACTCCTGCGCATGTAACTCGACCAATCCCGTCTTCATCTCCGGATTGATCGCAGTCCGCCTGCGGAGCAAACCGCGACACGCGAGCACATACTCGCCGCGCACCGTCTTCGCTTTCTCACGCACGTCTTCCGGAGAATCGCCATCGATGACAATCTGCACTTCGCCCGCGATATCGCGCAACGTGATAAAAAGCACACCGCCGAGGTCGCGTTGCCTGTGGCACCACCCCATCAGTGTCAATTCCTGTCCGATCATGTCCTCCGTGACATCCCCGCAAAGAGAACTGCGCCTCCATGCGCCCATTGATTCGCTCATAAAACCTCCATGGATTGTTTTTCTATCTAATCAATCAGAGTAGTTATCCATCATACACGAAAACGAGCCTGTGCCGTCGTCTTTTTAGCCGACTAAAGCTCGAATCGCACTTCTTCCGTCTCCGCGACAGAACGCTTCTTTCTGTCGTTATGGAGTAGCGTGCCGACTGCTGTCAGGGGTACGTCCTGCTCACTGCCGTCAGACAGTCGTCGCAGCTTGCCTCTCGAAATCGAGACTTCCGTGTCGCCCAACACCAGAACGTAATACGCCTCCATGCGATCGGCCGCCTTGAACTGCGCCTTCAAGCTCCTCCCCATCACATCAGTCTCCACTTTGAGCCCTGAACGAATCAGCGACTGCGCCAAATCTAAGGCGTTCGCCGCCGTCGAGGGAAACGACGCTATGAAGAGATCAGGGCGTTGGACCTTCCCGGCGGGAACGTTTTGTGCATCCAATTCCAGCAAAAGCCGCTCGACGCCCAGAGCAAAACCGACACCGGGCACATCGATGCCGCCGATCTCGCGGACAAGACCGTCGTAGCGACCTCCGCCACAGATCGTTCCCTGCGTTCCGACGTGCGAAGAAACAAACTCGAACACGGTCTTCGTGTAATAATCGAGCCCTCGGACGAGACGTGTGTTCAGACGATACGAGATCTCCATCATATCGAGATACGACTTCACATTATCGAAATGCACTCTGCATTCATCGCACAGATAGTCAAGTTGCGACGGAGCCTTCTGTGCCAGAGAATGGCAATACGTTTCTTTACAGTCGAGCATACGGAGCGGGTTGCGCTCATAACGCTCATGGCAATCTTCGCACATATCCTTGACATTCGGCGCGTAGTATTCTCGAAGCGCCTTATGGTAATCGGTACGACATGCGGGGCAACCGATACTGTTGATCTCAAGGTCTACTTCTTCGAGACCCAGCTCTGCAAAAAACGTATCTAACAATCCAATAACTTGGGCGTCCGCCTGCGGACTGTCACTCCCGAAGACTTCACAGCCCAACTGCCAGAACTCGCGGTAACGCCCTTTCTGCATTTTCTCGTAACGGAACATGTTCATGTTGTACCAGAGCTTGACGGGTGCCGGCCATGAAGACATACCCTGCTCCACATAAGCCCGCGCAACACCCGCAGTACCTTCAGGACGCAATGTCAAACTGCGGTCACCTTTATCTGTGAACGTATACATCTCCTTGCGAACGATATCGCTCGCGTCGCCGACGCCGCGAACAAATAACTCCGTATGTTCAAAAGTGGGAACACGAATCTCGCCGAATCCGTACCGCTCACAGACATCCGAAAAGGTGCGTTCAAGCGCGCGTCTCTGTTCCGCTTCCTCCGGCAAAATATCTCTCGTCCCGCGTGGAGCGTTGAGGTTCATAACAGCCTCCATTTCTCGTGCTATGAAATCGCTTATCACTGATACTAGTCCATCAAAACATTTTAACACAGACATGCCTATCTCACCTCTCATGCCGAAGCTTTGACAACAACGTACAGACTTGATATGCTTGCGGGGAGCAAACACAGTCTAGCGCTCGAACACATAATCGACTTAACGAGGTTTAACAACGCGATGAACAGCTAAAGACTTCATAGGAACAGAAAAACTCATCCGTATAAGGCGGATGGCGTATGTAAAGGAGTCTTTATGTTGCAAGTGAACAACCTTACAGTCACGCAAAATCGTGATCAACGAACACTTATTTCCGATCTTAGTTTCAGTCTGTTAAAAGGCGATAAGCTCGCCGTTATCGGCGCCGAAGGCAACGGTAAGACGGCATTGCTTCGCATTATTTGCGAGCCTGAACTCGCATCCGCCTATTTGAGTTGGCAAGGTCATATCGATTACGCGCCCTACCATATAGGCTATCTTGCACAGGAGACACCGCCACACCTGTACGATAAGACGGTCGAGGTATTGACCCGACCTTACATCTCCGATGGCGATCTTTACCGTTTCGCCGATGAGCTTATGCTCCGCGAGGACATACTCTTCTCACGGCGAACGATTGAGTCGCTGTCAGGTGGCGAGCGGATGAAACTTCGCTTCCTTCTGGTTCGTTTGAAACGCCCCGATATCTTTGTGCTCGACGAACCGATCAACGACCTAGATCTTGAAGGAATTCAACTCGTTGAAGCATTTATTTCCGATTGTCCCAAGCCTGTCCTTTTCGTATCCCACGATGAGACTTTGCTCGATCGCACGGCTAACAAAATCCTGCACATCGAACAGATATGGCGCAGGACGGAAGCACGAGCCACCTACAGCAGTCTCGGTTTTAGCGAATACATGACCAAGTTTGTTTATGACATCGAGCGGCAGAACAGAATCGCGGCAAAAGAAGAAAAAGTTTTTCGCAACAAGATGCGCCGCCACCTCGAAATTCAAGATAAAGTTCACCGCGCTCAGGAAAACATTTCTAGGCGTGATCCTTCAGGCGCACGTCTTCTCAAGAAAAAGATGCACTCTGTCAAGTCGACCGGAAGGCGTCTGGAACGTGAACGCAACGAGGGTACGAAACGGACGGACCGAGAGGATGACGTCGATTTCTTCCTCGCCGATATGCCTCACGTTCCAAACGGCAAAGAAGTCATTCGCGTCAATCTCCCGTTTCTGACAATCGGTGAAACGATCTTGTCAAGGAATGTTCAGCTACTCGTCAAAGGACCGGAGCGTATTGCTATAACTGGTGAAAACGGATGCGGCAAATCGACACTTCTTCGCCTGATGGTTGAGGAATTACGCGAGCGGAACGACCTTCAACTATTCTACCTGCCGCAAGAATGGCAAGAGCTGTTTGACATAGAGAATAACGCCATCGATTATCTCGCTTCCGACGGACGAGCCGGTCTCAGGCAAGAAGCGGCGAACTTGTTGGGTAGTCTCAACTTCGCCCGTGAAGAAATGCTCCGGCCGATCGAGACGTTGTCGGGGGGCCAAAAAGTGAAACTTGCATTCGCTAAAATGCGCTTGACGAGGCCGGATGTCCTGCTCCTCGACGAACCGAGCCGTCACCTCTCCCCCTTAAGCAATCCCGCTTTCCGGGAGAGCGTCGCAACGTATCCCGGCTGCGTCATCAGCATCTCGCACGACCGCGCTTTTTTGCGCGAAGTCTGCACGCGTGTTCTCCGCTTGACAAAAGATGGACTTCGCGAGGAAGACCGTCGATTGTATGCGGGCGATGATAGCGATTAGCGATGAAGCAATGGACTTGGTTTCATGTAAATCAAGTCGGAGCGTAAGAAACAGAGAACATTAGGGCTAAAGCCTGTATATCGGACAACTAGCGCATGAGCGCTTCTCCCAGAGCGTCAATGACATCCTCGG
>JAAZKT010000061.1 GCA_012799695.1 Clostridiaceae bacterium | reverse complement strand
CCCTTTAAAGTTAGAAGATTGTAACGTTCATTATGCGGGGGCGATCTCGAGACCCAGTTCCATCATATGACGATAGGCTTCTTGTCTCGCTTGGGCGCTTTCCGCCTCATGCGTCACGAGACTGTCACTGACGGTAAACATCGCCAAAGCGCGTTTGCCGAGCTTTCTGGCAGTCATGTAGAGACCTGCAGATTCCATCTCCACAGCGAGCGCTCCGTATTGTTGTAAACGCTCCGTGACTCCGGGATCCAATTCCCTATAGAAAAGGTCGGAACTGCAGACAGTGCCGGCATGCACACAAATGCCGAGTTCCTTGGCGCGTTCATACGCCTCGATCATTAAATCGAAATCGGGAGTCGGACAGAAAGTATACGGTCCGAAAAGTCCGCTGTTGAGATTCGAATCAGTGTTCGATGCCGTTGCGATCACGATATCGCGCAACGCGATATTGGCTTGCATCGCCCCCGCAGTGCCAATACGAATAATCGTATCGACCTCGTAAAAAGCGAACAATTCATGGTAGTAAATGACGGCGGACGGGATACCCATGCCGGATCCCATGACGGAGACGCGTTTGCCTTTGTAGTAGCCCGTAAAACCGAGCATCCCGCGCACCCGGTTAAATTGCGTGACATCTTCCAGATATGTTTCGGCGATAAACTTCGCACGTAACGGATCGCCCGGCATCAAGACGGTATTGGCGATCTCGTCAGGACTTTTAGCTTCAATGTGTGGAGTCGGAATAGGCATAGAAAACCTCTCTTTCTTTTGCTTTGACAGTAATAATGGAAAGATCATTTGTATACGGAACAAACGATCTCCACTGTCACTATAACAGATAAGGCGGTAACCAACGCTATACAGGGAACAACGAAATCTTTCACCTTTACAGCGTCTAGGCTTGAACTCTATAGCCTTGACTGTTTTTTGCGTGACCGTTACTCTTACTCCGTACACATTGAACAGCATGCCCTCTCTTGCGGATCATGATTAAGACGGGAACGGAGTCAATGCGAAAGAGAAAAACGAAAAAAGAACTTCAAAAGCCGAAACTGAAGGCTACATACATTGCTCTGGGCATCGCCGCATTCATTTCGCTCGGACTAATCATCTTGCGCGCCATCGCTTTCAATAATGCGGCGGTTGCCGATACGTATTCGGAAAAGGTGTTCCAACCATTAGCTAAAGGTCTGTCATCTGTCATCAACCTTCTCCCCTTTTCTTTGACCGAACTACTTGTTGTGGGGGGTGTGCTGACCCTTACCGCGCTCACAGTCTACGGCATCGCAAGGCTCATCCGCCATCCCGCTTGGAGATGGCGACGACTCCTGAAATCAACACTTGTCGTACTCACAATCGCTCTCTTTGCGCTGTCGCTCTTCCTCGCATTTCACGGCATCCATTACGCGCGTTCACCTCTTTCGGAAGCGCTCGGTCTCACAGTCAAAGAGCGCTCTTGCGAAGAACTCGAATACGCAACCATCGCCTTCGCCCGTGCTGCAGGAAAAGTGCGCGAAGATTTGCCGGAGGATGAAAACGGCGTCCTTATTGTCAGTTCTCTTCGTGACCTTTTCAAAGATTCCCACATCGGATGGGATAAAGCGGGTGAAATCTATCCGGCTCTGAAGAGCTCCATTCGCCCCGTACCGAAAAACGTGATTCTGTCTTATTATTGGTCGTACACCCATATCGTCGGCATGTACATGCCTCTCTTCGTCGAAGTGAACGTCAATACCGATCAGCCCGACTACGCCATTCCCGCGACGGCGGCTCATGAAGTCGCGCATGCACGCGGCTTTGCACGTGAGGACGACACGAATCTCGCCGGTTATATCAGTTGTATTCATCACCCCGATCCTGTGTGGCGTTACTCAGGCTTGATAAGCGCATGGAAACATTTAAACAACAGGCTCTACAGCGAGAATCGCGACCGTTGGGCGAATGCGTACGCGTACATTACCCCCGCCGTCGCTCGCGACCTGAAAGCGGGAAGAGAATACTGGAAAACCTTTGAAACGCCGGTTGCAACGATCTCGACAGCCGTTAACGATGCCTATCTGAAAGCGAACAAGGAAGAAGACGGCGTCAAGACCTACGGTCAAGTCGTCGACCTTCTCCTCGCCTACATCGAAACGGTGGGCGCTCCGTAGCTATCTCTCGGTTGACACATAGCCAAGTTAGAGTAGAATTAATTTCTGTGGAGAAAGCAGCATGGTATTTTCGTCGCTCATCTTTTTATATATGTTTTTGCCGCTCTGCCTTCTGGCCGTTTGGCTGACCCCTAAGACCAGCGTGCAGAACGCGATCTTGCTTGTATTCTCGCTGTTTTTTTATGCGTGGGGCGAACCTATATACGTCGTGCTCATGATCACTACTTCCTTCGTCATCTGGCTTTCGAGTTTTTTCCTGAACCGCTCAAGGTCGAAAGGAAAACGACGATTCTGGCTTATCGTTGCGATCGTTATCGCCCTTTCGAGCCTCGCATACTTCAAATATGCCGGTTTTTTCGTCGAGATTCTCAACGTGATACCGTTCATCAACTTCAAGGTTCCTGACATTTCATTACCGATCGGCATCTCGTTTTACACTTTCCAAGCGTTGACGTACATCATCGATTTATACCGCGGAGAAATCGCCATGCAGCGGTCGTTCTGGCGTTTTCTGCTCTACGTTGCACTCTTCCCGCAACTGATCGCGGGACCTATCGTCCGCTACGCCGATGTTGAAGTGCAATTGTCGAAACGTCGTATCACACTCAACGGTGTAACCTCCGGAATTGGACGTTTCCTTGCCGGTCTGGCGAAGAAGGTTCTTATTGCCAACTATGCTGCGGAGATTGTTGAAGTGTGCCTCGAATCGGATCACTTCGGTCAGATAAGTTCTGCGACAGCAATTCTCGGGATACTTGCCTACGCGATACAAATTTACTTCGACTTTTCGGGGTATTCCGATATGGCGATCGGTTTAGGGTATATGTTCGGCTTTCACTTTTTGGAAAACTTCAACTACCCATACATCTCGTCAACCATCACCGAGTTCTGGCGCCGCTGGCACATTTCCCTGAGCACATTTTTCCGGGACTATCTCTATATTCCGCTCGGAGGCAATCGCCGCCATCGCATAAGGAATACCTTCATCGTGTGGTTTCTGACGGGTCTGTGGCATGGCGCAAGCATCAATTTCGTCATCTGGGGACTTTACTACTTTGCGATACTGATGTTCGAGAGAACGTTTATTCTGCCTGCGAAAACACGAATCCCTAAAGTCTTCGGTCACCTGCTGACAATGCTCGCCGTTCTCTTCGGGTGGAGTATCTTTTATTTTACGGAGCCCACAGGCTTTTTCACATTTATGGGGCGGCTGTTCGCACCCGGACTTGCCGGGTTTGCCGATATCGAGGCGCAAATTTTGTGGAGACAACACCTCGTCTTTATCATCATCGCCATCATCGGCTCGACGCCTCTCTTACCGTGGCTGAAGATAAGATTGAAACGTCCATTGAATCGAATCGCCTCCTCGCGCGTCGGTACCGTTCTTCAGCCGCTTGGTGTCGTGTTACTCCTTCTAGTTTGCACGGCTTCGTTGGCCGCATCGAGCTATAACCCGTTTATCTACTTCCGTTTCTAAAGGGCGTTGCGTGATAGGATTGTGATTGAAAATGAGAATTCGTAGAGAAAATCAAGCCATCACTATTATCGTATTCGTTGTGATCCTTCTGGCGGTCGGACTTTTGCACCTTATTTTGCCCGAAAAAGATGTATCCGTAGAAGAGAAACGCCATTTACGACGCTTCCCCGAGCTCAATTTCCAAGATGCAAAAACGGGAGAACAGTCCGTTAAAATCGAGGGCTGGTTCAGTGACCAGTTCCCTTTCCGATCAACGCTCATTGAGGTCGGCAAGGGTTGGCGCAAAATCGCTTTCCCCAATCTCAATAAGGATGGGATGCAGATTATCCCGATCGACCATGATCTGACGGGTGAAGATGACCCGGACGAAACAGATCAACCGGAGCCTCTCGTCACGGACCCCACTGATCCGTTGCCGTCACAAACGGATGGTCCAATAGAAACAGAACCGCCCATTATTCCGACCATTGAGGAGGGCGAGGTAAAATCGACAAAAATCGGGGTTATTATCATAAAAGATCGCGCCATGGAGCGATACTATGGCAACGAAAAGAACCTCAAGGCATACGGCGAACGCCTCAATAAACTTGCCGCAAGCTTACCATCCGGCACGCAACTCTACAGCATGGTCGTGCCGACGGCAGTCGAGCTCTTCGCGCCTGACAAGTACCATTCAGGTTATTCTTCGCAGAAAGACTGCATTGAGATCATCAACGATACATTGAAACCGGATATCAAGAGGGTCAACGCTTACGACAAACTGCTTCAGAACCGGGACAAATATATCTACTTCAGGACAGACCATCACTGGACCGGTCTTGGCGCTTACTACGCCTATGTCGCCCACTGTGAGAGCGCCGGTTGGACACCCGTTCGGCTCGATCAAATGGAACACTACACACTTGAAGGAACGTACCTCGGCTCTCTCTACCGCGCGACGAAGGAAGATGTTTTGAAGAACAACCCCGACACGACAGAAGGGTGGAAACCGCTCGTCGACTCCTATAAGGCGACGGCGTGGGACAAGGGTGATATGGCTTCCTCTTACCAAACTCGTCTCAACGACGAGAGGATCGTAGGCGACTACAGTTATCTCAACTATTCCGGAGGCGACCGCGCGCTTCTGAAAATCGTGACGAGCCATGCGAGCGGACGAAAAATACTCGTTGTTAAGGACTCGTTCGGCAATGCATTCGTCCCCTACCTCGCGAACCACTACGATGAAATATACGTGGTTGACCCGCGCTATTACAAACGCAGCTTAAAGACGCTTGTCAGTGAAAACGACATAGGCGAAGTCATGATTCTAAACTACATGTTCGGCACATCGAACTCGACGTGGCTGAAGAGATTTGACGCAATCGCCGAGTAAGCCGATATTTCTTTTGCACCGAATTCTGATAGACTGAAATAAAAAAGGGGGAAATACGCTATGCGTTTTACTTTTCCTAATTTTCCTTCAACATACGAAGAATTCCTTTCGCTTGCACCCGATTATATGAATCGACCTGAAGGAACGGCAGCGCTTCTGATCGTCGCGCTCAAGGTATATACGAAAGATCGAGATGCGGGGCTCGCCATGCTCAATCATCTGCACGGACCTCGTCCCTTGAGCAATCATGACAAACAATTCCTGAAAGATCGGTTGTCGGACAAGCTCTATTTGCCAGATTCATACGCCGTCGGGGCGACCGTCGACAACAACTACACGCCGGATGAACCCTTTTCCGTCGACGTTGAACACGATCCCGTACCCTCTCATGAGGACTTCCTGTTCCGCGTGCGCATGACGTCATCGGGCGCCGACACGCCGCGTCTCGTCGTTCTCCGAAGGAAAGAATCAGGAAGCGAGTGGTTCGTTTGGGAATACCCCGGTATCGTCTCAGGCATTCGCGTCCCGAAAGCGGAAAATCCTTGGGCATAAACTGAATGGCTTACGATTTTCATTCAACCATTGAGCGACGCGACGGCTCCTCGCTCAAATGGGATCAGATACTCGCTTACAGTCAAGATTTGCCGGACGGTGTCATACCTCTGACGGTCGCCGACATGGAATTGAAAAATGCTCCCGAGATTATGGAAGGCTTGAGAGCATTTCTCGATCACGAGAAAACGATCCTAGGCTATGCGGGACCTCCGGAGTCTTACACGGAAGCCGTCGTTCATTTTCTGTCAACGCGCCATGCGTGGAATATTGAACGCGACTGGATTGTCAACACGGCGGGGGTCGTCCCCGCCTTCTATCTCGCCGTACAAGCGTTCTCAAACCCCGGTGAGGGCGTGATGATGATGAGCCCCGTCTACCACCCCTTTTTCTTTGCCGCGGGACAATTCGACCGTCACGTTGTCAACTGCCCTCTCATCAATCGCAACGGTCGCTACGAAATAAACTGGGCATTGTTTGAACAACTGGCAAGCGACCCGGCGAACACGACGCTGCTCTTCTGTAGCCCTCATAATCCCGTCGGGCGCGTCTGGACCGAAATGGAACTACGACGACTCGGCGACATCTGTTTAAAGCACGACGTGCTTGTGTTGAGCGACGAGATACATTTCGACATGGTCCTCCCCGGCCATCGCCATATCGTCTACGCGACGCTTGGCGAGGCGTATGCGCAACGTTCCGTCACTTTCTCCGCTCCAAGCAAAACATTCAACCTCGCAGGACTGAAAACGTCCTATGTCATCATTCCGGAAGAAGGCATACGCGAAAGGTTCAAGGAACACATGAGGAAAATTTCGGCGGGTTCTCCTACGATTCTCGGTTTCAAGGCATGTGAGATCGCCTACACGAAATGCCTAGACTGGCTTGATCAGGTTGTCGCTCTAGTCGATAAAAACAGGCGTTTCGTTGAGGATTATTGTCAGAGGCACATTCCGGAGATCAGACCGTATCCCATGGAAGGCACGTATCTGCAGTGGCTCGACTGTAGCTCGTTGCAACTAAATGACGATCAACTCAAAGATTTGCTATGGGGTCGGGCGTATTTCTTCGCTTCGCCGGGGCGAATGTTCGGGGAAGGCGGAGAAGGCTTCGTAAGAGTCAACCTTGCCTGTCCGACATCGTATTTGGAGAACGCACTCGAAAGACTTGAACAAGTCATCCGATCACGTTAGAGATCTTGTGCCTGTGTTGACGCCGGCGCTAAGGGTCTCGGCGTCAACGATCTTCCAACGCGACTTTCAAGCCGATTCTACCATCACAGCGATACCGTTTGATTTTATTTTTCTTGAAATACTCAATGACATTGTCTTGAGCCGAAGTGCTGACGACGCGCACGCGCCCTTCTTTCTCTATTTCCTCGTGTGAGACACCGAATGTATCGGCCATAATGCCGTAGTGATATTCCTGCATGGCGACGCGGAAAGTGTGGTCCGGCTCCATCGGGACACCCCTATACGTCATCGCGCCGATATCCCCGTCCTCGAAAACCTCGACGCGGAATTCCGCATTCCACTGGTAGAATTCGCGTCCGCCCTCTTTGTACAAGTAACGCATTAGATGTGTCAACATCTCACGCAGCATCTTGCCGGAAACGGAGAAACTGATCATCTGTTCGTTGTACGGGAATATTTCGAGAATATCCGTCAGCGTGACGAGCGGATCAAGGCGCTCTTTTCTGATCGACCCCGAGCCGATAAACGCAATGTCCACCCCAAGCTGGTACTTGAATATATCGGCAATCAAACTGCCGAGTTGCGTCTCGCGGAATCTCACTTCATGTTCAAACGCGTGAGGAAGACGACAAAGGACGGTATTGTATTTACTGTCGACTTCGTCTTGATAATGTGAGAGCAATTCATCCATCACGGGATCTTTCGGACAGTGCGAGTCGTCAATCGGAATCGTTTGCCATGTGAAATCGTGAACGGAATTCGTATCCATATTGATCATCAAATCGTAACGCCCGATGAAGTCGCTGCCGGTACCCACTTGGGTGATGAGAATGTTGTTGACGAGTTCCGGCTCTTCGAGCATGGTGTGGCTGTGTCCGCCAATAATCAGATCGACACCGGTCTCCGCAGGCAACAGACTTGCGAGCTCTTTGTCTCGCTCGAATCCGATATGTGTCAGTAGAACGGTCAGATCGATGTCGACATCACGATAACAGTTGCAGATGTACTCGACTTCCTTCGCCGCATCTTCAACGGTGATGAAAGTACCGAGAAGGGGTTCGTTGCGATCCATGACTTCCTCAGTGATAATCCCGATGAACAATATACGAATCCCGTCAATCTCCTTAATGAGATACGACTGGAATAAATTCGCACCGGTTGGTTTGATGTAGAGATTCGCATTCACAATCGGAAAGTTCGCACACCGCTCAAGAAACATGAGATGCGCAAAACCGTAGTCCGTCTCGTGATTGCCAAGCGTGACGACATCCGGGGCGAGCAGATTCATGATGAGAATCGTTGAGATGCCCTTGTACTCCTGATCGATGATGGATCCCTGCAACATATCACCGGAAATCACGTAGAGAACGGGATCTTCCTCTTCATCGCGAACCTTTTGGATGTAGCCTGACAGCATACTCATGCCGCCCACCATCTTCTCATGCATCTCCGATGCGAAAAAATCTCCGTGAATGTCATTCGAATGCAAAATAACCAAACGTCTCAGATGCATGTATAGCCTCCCCGTACAATCCAAGTGTCTCTTTTCACGCGATGATAATCCCTCGTGTGATTCTATCATGAGAAGATAAAAACAAAAAACAAGATGACGATCCCCGGCAAACACGAGTTACTGAGTCATCTTCGGTCAATATTCAATTTAATATAGTTGCATAAAAAAGTAAGCTGTTGGATAATAAAACCATCATATATAGCAGTGTACTAGGCTACGGATTCCTTACCCGGGGATTGTCTGTCATCTGTCGAAATCAGGGGACCCCGGGAAGCCGAAATTTTTTTGGGTTTTGGAAAGGCTTCGTAGCACCACCGGTGCATTAACTGATGAAAAGGAGAGTAGCATGGCACAAACGAGTCACTGTAAGACGATCGCAGACAACGATCCTCGCTATGAGGAGCTGCGATCGTTTATTCACAGTCATGAAAACAAAGACGGTATTGCAATGACGGCGCTACAGGAAGCGCAAAGCTTATTCGGCTATCTGCCGCTCGAAGTTCACAAATTCATCTCAAAGGAAACAGGCGTTTCTATTGCCGAACTCTACGGCGTCACGACATTCTACAGCCAATTCAATACGGAACCTCAAGGACAACACCAGATACAAATCTGTATGGGAACGGCTTGTTATGTCAAAGGCGCACAGAAAGTACTCGACAAGGTCGTGGAAACACTCGGCGTGGAAGTCGGCATGACAACACCCGACCAGCTCTTTACCCTCAATGCGGCGCGTTGTCTCGGGTGTTGCGGTCTCGCGCCCGTCATGATGATCGATGATGACGTATACGCCAATCTCGATAACGTCAGTGAAATTCCGGCCATTCTCGACCGATACCGCAAGGACACAAAGTAGGGGGATGAGTTCATGACGATGCAACCACATGGAACAACGGCGGAAATGAACCGAATCGCAACGGTTGAAGAGCTTAACTTGTTGCGAGACAAATGGAAAGCAAAACTTGAAACACCATCGGGAATCAGAGTTGTCGTCGGCATGGCGACATGCGGTATCTCGGCGGGCGCAAATCAAGTTTACGAAGCATTTAGAAACGAAATCAAAAAACGCGGCCTTGATCACGTCGTGGTCGAAAAGGTCGGGTGTATCGGAATGTGCGTCTACGAACCGATAGTCGAAATTTTTGAGGACGGCAAAGAAAAAGTATCGTACATTCACATCGATCCCGAAAAAGCGGGTTCGATCGTCGAACAACATCTCGTCGGGGGCAAACCTTGCGATGAATTGACATTGCTCCAACTCGATGTGAAGGATCAAAGCGGATACGTTTGCGGCAAATTCGAGGATTTGCCCTTCAACCGCAAACAGAAACGGATCGTGTTGCATAATTGCGGCTACATCAATCCTGAAGACATCCGCGAGTACATAGGCGTCGACGGTTATCAGGCGCTCGCCAAAGTAATCACGAGCATGACGCCCGAAGAAACGGTTGAGCTTATCAGCGCATCACACCTACGCGGACGCGGCGGTGCGGGATTCCCGACAGGGCTGAAATGGAAGTTTGCGGCGCGTGAGACGTCAGATCAAAAGTATGTCATCTGCAATGCGGACGAAGGTGACCCGGGCGCGTTCATGGATCGCTCCGTTTTGGAGGGAGACCCTCATGCCGTCTTGGAAGCCATGGCAATTGCAGGCTACGCCATCGGCGCTGATCAAGGCTGGATCTACGTCAGGGCAGAATACCCCACAGCCGTCAAACGCTTGGAACTCGCGATCAGAGAAGCCAAAGCGATAGGACTGTTGGGCAAAAAGATTTTGGGAACGGATTTCAATTTCGACATCAAGATCCGACTGGGTGCCGGTGCTTTCGTATGCGGTGAAGAGACTGCGCTGATCGCGTCGATCGAGGGCAAGCGCGGCATGCCGAGAAACAAGCCGCCATTCCCCGCATCGAAAGGTCTCTGGGGTAAGCCCACGATCATCAACAACGTCGAAACGCTCGCCAATATCCCCGCCATCATTCGCAATGGACCGGAATGGTTCCGTTCGATCGGCACGGAGGGAAGCCCGGGGACAAAGGTTTTTGCGCTCGGCGGGAAAATCACGAATACCGGTCTCGTCGAAGTACCGATGGGTACGACACTGCGCGAAGTGATCGAAGATATCGGCGGCGGCTGCCCGAACGGGAAAAAATTCAAGGCTGTGCAAACGGGCGGACCGTCGGGCGGATGCCTGACGTTTGATGCGCTCGACGTGCCCATCGACTTTGATCAGCTCGTTGCGCTCGGCTCCATGATGGGATCCGGCGGTATGATCGTTATGGACGAGGATAACTGCATGGTCGACATCGCTCGATTCTTCCTCGACTTCACGGTCGATGAGTCGTGCGGTCAGTGCGTACCGTGTCGCGAAGGCACAAAACGGATGCTTGAGATACTCGACAAAATTACGAGCGGCGGTGCTGAGGAAAAGGATCTCGACGATCTATACGAGTTGGCGGACAATATTCGTCAGACTTCACTCTGCGCACTCGGCCAGACGGCGCCGAATCCCGTCCTCTCGACGATGGAACATTTTATCGACGAATACCGCGCACACGTTATCGACAAGAAGTGTCCGTCAAAAGTCTGCAAAGACCTGCTCGGATACTACATCACGGAAGCGTGCAAAGGCTGCACGAAATGTAGCCGCACCTGCCCGGTCGAAGCAATCAGGGGAAAAGTCAAAGAACAACACTACATCGATCAGAGCGTCTGCATCCGCTGCGGATCATGTATTGATGTCTGCCCCTTCGACGCAATCGAACGGCGCTAAGGAGTAAGGAGTCTAACGATGTCTGAAGAAACAAAGAAAATAACAATTACCATTAATGATCGTGAACTCAAGGCAGATCCCGGCGAAACGGTTCTTCAGGTGGCGCATCGATCGGGGATCAATATCCCTCATCTCTGCTACCTCAAGGATATAAATGAAATTGCCGCCTGCCGTCTCTGTGTCGCCGAAGTCGAGGTCAACGGAAGGCGTATGCGCGGACTCCCCGCAACCTGCGTTCTCAAGGTTGAGGACGGCATGGTTGTCAGGACGAACACAAAAGCCGTCCGCAAAGCAGTCAGATTCAATCTCGAGCTCATCCTTGCGAACCACGACATGAATTGTCCTACGTGTGTACGCAACGGAACGTGCGAATTGCAAAAACTTGCTCGCGAACGAGGCGTAGAAGACGTCCGATTTGATGGGGCGAAGCGAACGGTCACCATTGACGAACTCTCACCATCGATTGTAAGAGATTCGAGCAAATGTATACTCTGCGGACGTTGTGTCAGCACATGCGAAAAGATCCAGGGGCTCGGTGTCTTGGCGTTTACGAACCGTGGATTCGATACGGAAGTCGGTCCCGCTTTCGATTTCAGCATGCGCGATGTCAACTGCATCTACTGCGGCCAGTGCATCGAGGCTTGCCCCGTCGCGGCGCTCCGCGAACGTCGTTACATCGACGACGTCTGGGATGCGATCGATGACCCGGATAAAGTCGTCGTCGTTCAGACGGCACCCGCCGTCCGCGCATCGCTCGGTGAGGAATTCGGCTACCCGATCGGAACGCCTGTCACCGGAAAGATGACGGCTGCACTCCGTCATATCGGCTTTGATTACGTATTCGATACGAACTTCGCCGCCGACCTCACCATCAGCGAAGAGGCGACAGAACTTCTTCACAGAATAACGACGGGCGGCGTTCTTCCGATGATCACCTCATGTTCACCCGGCTGGATCCGCTACTGTGAAATGTATCACCCCGACTTTCTCCCGAATCTCTCGACATGCAAGTCACCACAGAACATGATGGGCGCCATCATCAAATCGTACTTCGCCGATGTTATGGACATCGACGCCGAGAAGATTGTCGTCGTCTCCGTCATGCCTTGCACGTCGAAAAAATCGGAGGCGATCCGCGAAGAGATGGAAGTTGACGGTCTGCGCGATGTCGACTATTCACTGACAACTCGTGAACTCGGCGACATGATTAAACAGGCAGGTATCGACTTCGACACGCTCGAAGACGAGCATCCCGACAGCGTCCTCGGAGACTACACTGGAGCCGCCGTCATCTTCGGCGCGACGGGTGGCGTCATGGAGGCCGCGCTTCGCACGGCTGCCGATGTCCTGACGGGAGAAGATTTACCGTCCTTCGAGTACGAAGCAGTCCGCGGTCTGGAAGGTATCAAACAAGCATCCGTCACCGTGCCTCTTGGCGGTGTACCGACAGAACTCAAAGTGGTCGTCTGTTCATCGGTCAAACATGCAGGCGAGGTCTTGGACGCCGTCCGCAAGGGTGAACTCTCATGCCATTTCATCGAAGTCATGGCGTGCCCCGGCGGATGTATCCACGGAGGCGGACAATCGTATGTCTCATCGACGGAACGCATGAGCACCGATCCGCGCCTTGCTCGCGCAAACGCTCTGTACAGTGAGGATGAGCGTCAAGTACTCCGCAAGTCGCATCAGAACCCGGAACTGATTGAACTGATCGAAAAGTTCCTCGGCGCACCGAACAGCGACGTGGCGCACAAGTACTTGCATACGCACTATGCCCCGCGTCCATTCTATGAGCAAAAAGCTTTCGGAAAATGCGACGATCAATAAAATAGGCCGATCAGGTCAGACAAAGCAAAGAGCGGTGTCATCAACGCACCGCTCTTTATTCGTGTCATATCCTTTTGTGATTGTGACGCTATACCGTCTTCGATGTGCGTTTGTAAAGCAGAAAAACCCAGAAGGCGAGTATGCCGATGAGAAGCTCAATTCCCGTCAGCAAGAAAAATATATCAACTTTTCTCCCCGCAACAAGCGCGTTAAGCGTCAGCAACAGAAGGATGACGACAATCGCAATCACCCACCTGCCTGTTTTGGAAGCTAGAAAACGCGGGAAGAAGCGAAGCTCTTCCGGCGTAAACCCCGATCGCGACTTTCGCGCAGTATTACGCTGCGTCGAAGAGCGCGAGGAGGATGTCCGTTTCTTTTCCTTTGCTTTAGCCATCTGTTCACTCCTCTATTGTTCTCATGATACTATGAAATGCGAATTGAAACATGGCAGAAAGGGCAAATATGGACGGAATTACGGCAGGCGCATTATCTCGAGAACTCCATGATCGCTTGACTGATTCGCTCGTCGATCGCATCGCGATGACGGACCGACACACGCTTGTCCTGCACCTGTATTCACAAAAAGAGGGACGCCGCGCGCTCATGCTCGGCGCCAACCCTTCCCGCCCCGTCTTCGCGCTTATTCGCGGATCGGGGCCGTCCGGCCTCACCACTCCCCCCTCTTTTGTTATGTTTTTGCGCAAACACCTGCGACGGGCGAGACTGAAAGAAGTCAGTTCACCTCCCGGCGAACGCATCATCCACTTTCTGTTCCACGCAATCGATGAGCTCGGGGACGAGCGTAAACTGAAACTTATCTTTGAATGCATGCCGAGAACGACCAATCTCATCGTCGTCAACGAGCAGAACGTCATCCTGAACGCGTTGCGCCATATTGATCAAAGTATCAACCGCACGAGAGAAGTTTTACCGGCGCACCCGTATAGCGCACCGCCGAAACAAAATCGCCGATCTGTCACGGATTGTTTGAGTATGTCTCATCATGAGCTGTTTGCTCAAGCAAAGCAAGGCGATCGAGTCTCGCACGTTGCCTTCCGTACAATTACCGGGTTCTCGCCTATCCTAGGCGTAGAGGCGGCATACCGGGCGGAACTTCAACCGGATCGCCTCTTCTCACTCCTTTCGGAGTCTGAGCGTATGAGACTCGCTGATGCGTTGAAATCGATCTGTCGAGAAATCCAAGACTGCTCGTTCGCGCCCGCCATCTATTTGACCGCACCGATTGAAAGCAAGGAAAATGAACAAATCACGGCACACGTCATCCCGCTGACCCATCTTCCTTACAAAAAGTCGTTCGATTATCTCACCGATGCATTGTCCGAGCACAATACTTATATGTATAAGCGCGATGCTTTTCTGCGACTTCAAATATCACTCACAAAACGGATCGGAGAGCATATCAAACGAACCGCGAGAAAGCGCGAACTTCACGCAGACGATGTGGCGGAGGGAAAGACGGCTGAGCTCGACAAATTGAAAGGTGAACTCATTCTCGCCTATATCTACATGATCCCCGGCGGAGCTCACAAGATCGTTCTCGACAACTACTACGAGCCGGGTGAAAAAGTTTTGTGTGAACTCGACCCGACGCTCTCTCCCGCCGACAATGCGGCGCGCTATTTTCGGCGCGCCAAACGAAATGAACGGCGTCTCACGGTCGCTTCGAAACTGTTGGAACGCGATCTGGAAGAACTCTTATGGCTTGATTCGCTCGCCGTCGCCGTCAGACGTGCCGAATCATACGACGATCTCCTTGCGATCGATCATGAATACAGCGTGAAGACGGCGTGCTCACCGAAAACGTCACGCGATACCGAGTGCCCCGAGGATGCCGAAAGTCCCGGTAAGCCTGCATCGAAGAGCCGACGCCGCGGCAAAACATACGCTGAGAGTCGACGCAAATCAAACAAAGGAAAAGCCGGTGAGGCGCCTGCACCGCCCCGATCGTTTATGTCGTCCGACGGCTTCGTCATTTTTGCGGGTCGCAACAATTTTCAGAATGAGTCCTTGTTGCGCCAAGCGAGAAAAGATGACTGGTGGTTTCATGTAAGGCATATGCCGGGTTCTCACGTTATTATTGCGACGGAAGGGAAAGATGTGCCGGCTACGACGTTTACGGAAGCTGCCGGTATCGCCGTTTGGTATTCGGGAGCCGGGAGAACGGGAGGACCGGCGGAGGTAGATTACTGTCGTGTGCGCGATGTCAAAAAGCCCGCCGGCGCGCTGCCCGGTCGCGTTATTTACAGTCAATACAAGACGATTTACGCATTACCGCTCGATCCCGCACATTTGCGCCAAACGCCTCAACCGTAATCAGTCAGTGAAGCGCACCCCAAAGCTCAAACATTCTGACAACACCAATTGTTCGTGTTCACGCGTGACTTTTTCGAAGAAAGATGATGACTCGAGTGAAACGACGCAACCGCAGTATTTCTGTCGGTATAGTCCGAACTCGCGCGCCATCGCTTGACCCTCGCGAAAACCATCTCTCCAGTCATACGGAATGAAAGAAATTCCGGCTTCTGTTGACAATTTAGCTCCGACTTCGAGAATGATCTCGCGTTTCTGATATGGGCTGACGAGCAACGTCGAGCTGACTGCGTCGAATCCGTTCGCCGCAGCTTCTCGTACAACGCGCGCAAGGCGCGTCTCGTAACAGAAATGACAACGGTCATCGCCGTCATTTTCGCGCGCCCGCCACTCGTAGGAATGGCTCCGGTCATCAACAATCAGCGGCACTCGATAATGCTCGGCAACTCGTTTCGCATTGTCAAAACGTCGTTCCCATTCGACGAGCGGGTGAATATTCGGATTGTAAAAGAACAGCGTCACTTCGCCGCCGCCTTCGAGCAATTCTCTGATAGGAAACATCGCACAGGGGCCGCAACACATGTGGAGCAGCAATTTTTTGTATCCGAAATTCTGACTCAAGCGTCTTGATCGCCTTTCCGATCGCGGACTTCTCCGTCGAGAATGTCCTGCAACGTCATCTGTCCCGCCGCGCCTGTGCGGGCGTCGCGCTCGATGTACGGGATACCGAGATGCTCAAATCCGCCTCGTGTCAAAATTCGCCCGCGCGGCGTCTTCGCGATAAAACCGATCTGCATCAGGTACGGTTCGTAAATATCTTCGATCGTCACGGGATCCTCGCCCGTCGAAGCGGCGAGCGTATCGAGGCCTACGGGACCGCCGTCATACATCTCAGCCATGACGCGCATGATCAGACGGTCGTTTCCATCGAGCCCTATCTCATCAATCTCAAAAGCCGACAAGCCCATCTCGCAAATATCGAGATTGACAATGTTGTCGCCGTGTATCTGCGCGTAATCGCGCATACGACGCAGCAGGCGGATGGCGACGCGCGGCGTCCCGCGACAGCGCATCGACAACTCGCGCAACCCGTCTCCGTCAATGCCGACACCGAGCAGTGCAGCATAACGTTTCAAAATGAGTGCGATTTCCTCCGGCGAGTAGAGTTCCAGACGCTGAATCATGCCAAAACGATCTCGAAGCGGCGAGGTCAACAGTCCGGCGCGCGTCGTCGCTCCGATCAGCGTAAACCGCGGCAGATCGAGGCGGATCGAGCGGGCGGACGGACCTTTGCCGATCATGATGTCGAGGGCGTAATCCTCCATCGCGGGGTAGAGAACTTCTTCAACCGTTCTATTTAAGCGGTGAATCTCATCGATAAAGAGCACATCGCGCTCTCCGAGATTCGTCAGTATCGCGGCGAGGTCACCCTGTCTCTCAATGGCGGGACCCGATGTTATGCGCATCTCGACACCGAGTTCATTCGCGATAATGCCGGCCAAAGTCGTTTTCCCCAATCCGGGCGGACCGTACAGGAGAACGTGGTCAAGAGATTCGCCACGTGCGTTTGCCGCTTCGATGGCGATGCCCAGATTGGCTTTCACTCTTTCTTGCCCGAAATACTCGCCCCAGCGCGCCGGACGCAACTGCGGCTCCTCCGTATCTTCGCGAAGCGCTTTCCTCGAGAGAACGCGTTCCTCATCGAAATGATCGCCCATCTCGTCGTGATCCATCAAGCTCTCAAACTCGTACATGGCATCTCCCATCCTCATCTATACACACCATGGTATCAGAAAAAAAGAGGCGCTGTCCGTGACATAAGCACCTCTTTATCATTCATTGACGGAAAGCATGGGCTCGGCGCTCGAATCAAAGGATAGCGAGCTGACCGAGCGCTCTCCTGAGCAGTGTTTCCACCGTGTCTTCCTCGCAGGGATTGGCACGTTTAACGGCATCGCGCGCCTCCGATGAACTGTAGCCGAGTACAAGAAGAGCGGCAATCACTTCGCTCACCTCGTCATCGCCCGCTCTCTGTGCGGGAGTAGTCTTCGCAGCGATTTCGGGGATGGCGATGGCCGATTTTTTCAACTTATCGGTCAATTCGAGCACCATGCGCGCGGCACCTTTCTTCCCTATCCCCTTAACCTGTGTCAGTTTATCAATGTCATTCTGAAGGATCGCGAGCGCAAACGCGTCCGGCGTCAACGTATCAACGACTTGCAACGCAAGGCGGGGACCGACGCCGCTCACCGTCTGAAGAAGCTCGAAAAGGTTTTTCTGGTCTTCCGTCGTAAAACCGAATAGACCTATTTCGTTTTCACGTACGAGAAGGTACGTATAAAGCTTTACGGTCTCCCCCACGTGCGGCAAAGATGCGATGTCGCTCGGCGCGACGTCGAGCCGATAACCGATTCCGCCTTGCTCAAGGATAACGTGTTCTTCACTTTTTCGGATTAGGCGACCTTGTATGCTGGCAATCATGTGCGTATTCTCCTTTTTACGACTCGATGCGACGAAGCGGTTGAACGCTTCTCTCCAGTGCTCATCACTACTTTTGGTATCCGCCTACGGCGAGCGCGCTATCTCTATTGCCTGAATGCGCATGGCAAATGGCGACGGCGAGCGCGTCAGCGACGTCATCGGGGTTGGGCTTGTCCGTGAGATTTAACAAGATGCGAACCATTTCTTGAACCTGCGTTTTTTCCGCTCGACCGTACCCCGTTACGGCAACTTTCACCTGCATGGGCGTGTATTCGTAGACGGGAAGATTGGCGGAAGCGGCCGTGACGATAGCTACACCGCGCGCCTGCGCCGTTCCGATCGCCGTTGTCGTGTTGCGACTGAAAAAAAGCTCCTCAATCGCAACGCAGTCGGGCATGTACATGTCAAGAAGTTCACGCAAAGCCTGTTGAATGGCGAGAAGGCGCTCGGGAAACGGTGTCTCGGCACTCGTTCTGATAACGCCGTAATCGAGTACTTTGAATCGATTATTGTTGTAACGGAGCACGCCATAACCCGTGATGGCGTAACCGGGATCGATGCCTAAGATAACCAATGCTAACCTCCCGTCACATCAGACGCCATGAGGCGGGAACTTGTCACATCTCAGCTCTCCATAAAAGCGTGGAGAGTATCAATATTCTTCGTCCAATTGATATCGTACATCTCCATACCGCGTATAATCACCAGTGCGCCGTACTTCTCCAATGGCAACATCAACTGGTCAATGTCGTAGTTACGATAAGAAACGAAATCAACGATCAAACCCATAAATTCCATGTCGGTGAGATTTGTCGTCACGTAGGGCATGAGCGCTTCAGCCGTAGAGGCCATGCGCTTGGGATTACTGGCAGCAAACTTTTTGAAAAGCGCCATAATGACATTTCGCTGGCGTTCCATTCGTTTGAAATCGGAATCAAGCTTGCGAATTCTGGCATAGCTGAGGGCAGTTTCGCCATCGAGCAACTGTGTTCCTGCTTTTAGCGATTTGCCCGACCGACGGTTCAGATATTTCGCTTCGGCGGCGGTCAGGTTAATTGAGACACCGCCTACCTCGTCGATCGCTCCTTTAAAACCGCTGAAATCGGTTGCGACGTACCGAGAAACGTCGACACGAAAATTTCGTTGGATCGTCTTCATCAGAAGCCTTGGGCCGCCCCATGTGTGTGCGGCATTCAACATATACTTTGAAGACCAATACCTCTTATACTGCGGATCGGGATCATCCGGGATGCTGACGTAAATCGCCCGCGACAACGATGTCAAGTGGATTTTTCTAGTTTTCGTATTGATCGTCACCAAAATCATGGCATCGGATCGCCCATGTTTATCGGGATCTCTCGTATCGGAGCCGATTATGAGAATATTTTCAACATGCTTGTCGTTCTTGACAGGGATCTTCATGCCCGCGCTCATGTTATCCGGTACGTCAAGTCGACCGAGATTCGTTTCAATGGGTATCTCGCCTGTGTCCTCGTAGTTACGCAGTCCGATTACAAAATAAAGATATCCGAAAACGAATACCATGACCGCCAAAATGATACCAACAAGAAAGCCGGCAGTGGCAACGGCGAGATTCTTTTTTCGCATAACGTTCGTATTCATCGTTTTATTATATCGTAATCACCCAAAAAACGGCAGATTGGCTGCCGTTCGGGAAACTAGACAATGAGAAACTTAATAATTTAAGCTTCCAGTTGTTTGACTCGTGCAATGCGCGATTTGCGTCTTGCGGCCGTATTCTTAGAGATGATACCGTGAGCGCTCGCCCGGTCGAGTGCGGCCTGTGCGTCGCGCTCAAGCCGTTCTGCCTCGGGTAGCCCCTGCTCTTTCGCTACAATCGCTTTCTTGACGAGTGTACGAATCTCGCTCTTACGGCTCTTGTTGACGCGCGTCTTAGCCTCGTCCGAACGCACTCTCTTAATCGATGATCTGATATTTGGCACGTGTTATTCCTCCTGTGCTTTTACGTGAACAGCACGTATTTTAACACGAGAGGCATTTCGACGCAAGCAATGGCTTGCACGTGATAAGATAAGTTTCGGAAGATACATGACATCCGACCGCAGTCCGAAGCAAAACACGTTCGTTCCCTACGGATTAAGGATGGTTTATTTTTTACATAGGAGTATCATATATGGCTCAGAAAAAAGCGAGTACAAAAAATACAAAGATTACAAAAGACAAAAAATCGGAACCCGCTCAAGTATTGAAAGGGAAAAATCCCCCCAATCAGATATTGCGCGTGATCCCACTCGGAGGCATGCGCGAAATCGGAAAAAACATGACCGTTTTCGAATATGGTGACGACATCATCGCCATCGACTGCGGCATGGCGTTCCCCGACAACCGTATGCCGGGCATCGACGTCATCATCCCGGATACGACATACCTCTTGGAGAATCGCCACAAATTTCGCGGTGTCTTGATTACGCATGGTCACGAAGACCATATAGGCGCTCTACCTTGGCTGGTCAGAGAATTCGATGTCCCGATCTACGCGACACCGATGACGATGAAACTGATTGAGATCAAACTGGACAATTTCCGCCCGAAAATCTCCTCCGATAAATTGCAAGTCATCCGTGCCGGCGACATGCTGCGGATCGGTGAGTTTGATATTGAGTTTGTTCATGTGAACCATTCGATTGCCGATGCCGTGTCGATCGCCTTGACAACACCGGTCGGCACCGTCTTTTACACAGGTGACTTCAAAATCGACTATACGCCGACGACGGTTGGTCCGATCGATCTGGGTAAGATCGCCGAGATTGGTAATCGCGGTGTCCTTGCCCTTATCTCTGAGAGCACAAATGCGGAAAAGGACGGTCACTCTCTCTCTGAACGCGACGTGGGAAAAGCCTTTACGGATATCTTCATGCAAGCAAAAGGACGCATTATCGTCGCAACATTCTCATCGAACGTCTTTCGTCTCCAACAAGTCATTTCCATGGCGGAGCAACACAACAGGAAAGTCATTATCCTCGGCAGGAGCATGCAAAATGTGTTCGATGCCGCGAACAGTCTCGACTACCTGACGTTCGAGGAGTCGACGATCGTCGATAGCCGCAGCATTGATAGCTTTCCGCCCGAAGAACTCGTTATCCTCGCCACGGGAAGTCAGGGAGAACCGATGTCGGCACTTACAAGACTCGCATTTTCCGAGCATTGGAGCACGGAAATTATCCCCGGCGACACAGTCATCTTTTCTTCGAGCATGATTCCCGGTAACGAAGAAGCGATCTACCGCGTTGTCAACGAACTCTTCATGAAAGGCGCCAATGTCATTTACGAGTCGCTTTCGGAAGTCCACGCCTCGGGACACGCGTGTCGCGATGAATTGAGGCAGATCATCACGTTGACGCGTCCTCGCTTTTTCATCCCGGCACACGGCGAATACAGGATGCTGTATCGGCATGCAGAACTCGCCCACGACATGGGTATTCCCGCAGACAACATTGCCCTCCTCGCCAATGGAGACATCCTCGAATTCACGAAGAACGGCATGAATTTCGCTGGTTACACGGAGGGTGCAGGCATCCTGATCGACGGTTCCGGTATGGGAGACGTCGACGAGTACGTTCTGCGAGACCGCTTGAGACTGGCGGATGACGGCGTTGTGTCCGTGATGATCGCCATCGACCAAGTGGCGAACCGTCTGTATGGCGATCCTGTCATCTTGACCCGAGGCTTCATCTATGAAAGTGAAACAAATCGTATCGTCGAGCTTTGCAAGGAAACGATCGTCGACATGGCGGATGAGTTTTGGAAGAAGAAAAAGCCTCTAGCCCATTCGATGACATCTGACTATGTGCGCGACCGAATCCAAAAAACTCTGTACGAATACTCGCGCCGACGCCCTGTCGTCATGGTTTCACTGATGTCGATCTAATTGTGACCGCGCGAGACGCTGACGACGCTATCGATCGCTTTTACGCGTCCGACGAGCCGATCGTACTGCTCTTGGTTCTCGATTTCCACGGTGAGAAGCAGATTGGCGCTGATATCCCGCGCCGAGGATATTTGCGCCGACTGAACGGAGACCTGTTCTTCCGCGATCGCGGAAGAAATCTCAGCGAGAAGATTGGCGCGGTCGCGAGCGATGATACGGAGATTGACAGGATAGCGGCGGTGTTGCGTATCCGCTTCCGTCGTCCACAGGACATCGATGAGGCGTGAAGCTCGTTCAGCATCCTCCGGTGAACGGTCGAACGACTCGACAATGCGCCTTATATTCGGACAGTCGACACGATGTACCGCAACGCCCATCCCGCGCGTCACATAACCGATAATTTCATCACCGGGAACGGGATTGCAGCATTTGGACATTTTGAGAAGCGCATTTTCAAGTCCTTTAACTTTGACGGGAATTTCGGGAGTTGTTTTTTTCTTCTTTTTCTTCGTGACAGGCTTTTGGCCGGTTTTATCGAATATCAATGCCTCACTGACGAGCATATTACTCGGATTGTGAATGACCTGACCCGTCTTTGAGAGACGATACCCGAGTCGGACACGCTCTTCTTCCGGTAACGTCGCAATGTGTGCGTCGCGGAGGCGCGGCACAACGCGTCCGGCGGGAAGTCCCCCGTACCCGACGCGCGCGAGCAGATCGTCGAGTGTGCGGAGGGAGTAGCGCTTCAGAATGGGAGCGATATATTCTTTTTTCAGCAAGTCCTGCGTATGGAAACCCGTCTTATGGATTTCACGTTCGAGCACCTCACGGCCACGCACAATGTTCTCATCTCTTCGTTCGCGCTTGAACCACGATGAAATCTTGCTCTTCGCCGTTCCGCTCTTGACAATGGTGAGCCAATCGCGCGAAGGTCCCCTCACCTTATCGGATGTCAGTATCTCGACGATGTCGCCATTCGCCAAATTATAAGTGAGCGGGACCATGCGGCCGTTAACTTTGGCGCCGTACATGGAGTTTCCGATGTCGCTGTGAATGTGATAGGCAAAATCAACCGGCACGGCACCTTGCGGCAACCCGATCACTTCGCCCATAGGCGTGAAAACAAAGACTTCATCGGCAGACAAACCATCACGCAAGGCATCCATGTATTCGCCGGCATCGCTCATGTCGCTCTGCCATTCGAGTAATTGGCGCAACCACGACAACCGTATTTCAAAATGGTCCTGCTTTTTATCGCCTGCCCCCTCTTTGTAACGCCAGTGCGCGGCGATACCGTACTCCGCCGTTCGATGCATCTCCTCGCTTCTGATTTGCACTTCAAAAGGAATACCGCGCCCCCCAATCACGGTCGTGTGGAGTGACTGGTATCCGTTCGTCTTAGGTACGGCAATATAGTCCTTGAACCTTCCCGGAATAGGTTTGTAGAGCTCATGGACGAGTCCGAGCACAGCATAACAGTCACCGACGGTCGGGACGATGATTCTCGTCGCAAACAGGTCGTATATCTCGTCGAGTTGTTTGACCTGCTCCTTCATTTTGCGGTAGATACTGTAAAAATGTTTGGGACGCCCCTCGATGTCGGCGCTAATCCCCATCTCCGCGACTCTGATCGTCAAGTCCGTCACGATTTCCTGCAAATACGTCTCGCGATCGGAACGTCGTTGCGAAAGCATCCCGACGAGTTCGTAATACGCATCGGGATCTAAATAACGTAAACTGAGGTCCTCAAGCTCCCACTTAATTCTATGAATCCCCAGGCGAGCAGCGAGCGGTGCATAGATATCGAGCGTTTCGCGCGCCGAAGCGATTTGCGATTCGGGTGCTTTATGTTCCATGGTACGCATGTTGTGGAGTCGATCCGCAAGCTTGATGAGAACGACGCGAATGTCTTTTGCCATCGCAAGAAACATCTTTCGAAAATTTTGCGCCTGTAATTCTTCTCTCGACGAGTATGAGATACGCGACAATTTTGTTACTCCGTCGACGAGCGCCGCGACCTCAGAACCCATCTCAGACTCGATTTCCTTAAGCGTTAGATCCGTATCCTCAACCGTGTCGTGAAGCAATGACGCCGCTAACGTATGCTCGTCAACCAACCCCAATTCGAGCAGAATCTTCATCGCTTCGACGGGGTGAATGATATAAGGTTCCCCCGTTGCCCTGAACTGCTCGGCATGTGCCTGTTTCGCAAGTTCGTACGCTTTTGTCAACAAAGATGCGTCCCGTCGGTGCGCCGATTTTTTCCACAGCTCAACGAGTTGATGCATCTTTTCATCAACCAGACAAGTCATCTCATGCCGAGTTTTCGTGTTATCCAATTCCTGCGTCACGTTACCAGCACTCCTTGCGCGTCGAGCTTGACCCAAAGCGGCGCCTCCGTCAATACCAATTTCTCCTCGCCTATCTCTAAAAGGCGGAAAATAAAGCCTCCACCCTCGTCCGCAACAAGTTCACCCAGACCAACCTCCGCAAAGATGGCAAGAATAAACAGCACGGCGAGAGCGCCGGCGTCTACATTATAGCGATGAGTGAGTAGCCACGCCAACCGCGAGGGCGAAAAAGCGATCGGAATGCACTCTCTGCCCGCAATGGAAGAAACAAGTTGCCAAAGTGCGACAACATCTTCTCGATTGATCGACATCAAGCCGTGCCGATTGAACGCCTCCGTCAGGTGCGGATCGGGCAATTGTCGGAGAAACTCCGGAAAAGCGTGTTGCAGACGATTATCCAATTCGGAACTGTAAGAGGGTCGCAAATCAGTGCATCGCAGCTGAATGGAACGACGATCGCGCCAGAAATTGAATTCCGGCGTCCCGATCAAATCGATTTCGTCTCCGACTGAGTAAAACGGTTCATCATCGCCTCTGTTAAACAGGATCGTATCGAAAGCGCTCTTCACGTCATCCTGCGACCGAACTTTCAAACGCAGATGTTTTCCGTCACCGACGCGGGTAATTTCCTCGATCATCATGGAAGGAATGATGAATAAAGGTTGTTCAAAGCCGTATCCTGTCGGTTCAAGCACATTAAAACTCTCAACGAGTTTCGCGTCGATTGCGTGTCCCTCAAGCGTGGTATCGGCGAGTATGGGTACGTGACGTTTTTTTATCGGAATCGACTCGATGTAATGAACCATTGCTTCGCGAAACTGATCGAAATTCTCTGCCTTCAACGAGAGTCCCGCAGCTCCTTCATGGCCTCCGAATGTCTCAAGAAAAGTCCCCGCATATGTGATGCCCTCGATCAAATTGATACGGCCGAATGTGCGTGCGGAACCGGTCAGCATCCCGTCCTCTTCCGTGAGCGTAATGGCGGGCACGCGTAACCGCTCCGCCAAACGCGCACTGACGATACCAAGCACACCGCCGTGCCAACCTTTTCCTCGCGCGATGGCGATCGACAGAGGCTCATCACCCTGTCTTTTCATGACATCGTGAAAAGCATCTTGGAAGACTTCTTGCTCGACCTGTCGACGTTCCTCGTTCAGTTCGTGCAACTTTAGGGCGAGAAAGACGACGCGCTCCGGATCATCCTCGAGCAGCAAATCCAACGCAAGGCGCACATCGCCCACGCGACCCGCCGCATTTAGTCTCGGCCCGATGGAAAAAGCGAAATCGCGCGACATGAGCGTCCCGCCCCTTCTACTGCTGCTTGTGTATTTATACAAGGCTTTCAACCCTTCAGGCGCGTGCTCATCGAACGCTTCCAAGCCTGCCCGCACTATCGCGCGATTGACTCCAAGGAGCGGCACGACATCGGCAACCGTTCCGACGGAAGCGATCACCGTCAACGCGGGACGAATCGTAGATATCTCTCCCAAAAAACGATCCAAGGCGAGAGTCATGAGATAGGCGACACCTGCGCCGCTCAGCTCTTTGAAGGGATACGATTCGTCGGGTATGGAAGGATTGATGATAGGCACTTCGCCACGCGCGAATAGTTCATCCGGGAGGTGATGATCCGTCACGATGACTTTTATGCCGTGTTGGCGCAAGAACTTGATCGCGTCCGGTGATGACGTTCCCGTGTCCACCGTAATGACTAGATGGGGGTTGTGCAGGATGATCTCCTCGGCCAATGCGACGGACAGGCCAAAACCGTCATCGAAACGATCGGGAATGAGTATTTCCGCTTCACACTCTCTCGATTTAAACCAGCGTGCGAGTAATGCTGAAGAAGTCAGTCCGTCCGCATCGTAGTCACCGAATATCAGGATACGCGGCGACTCCATCCTAAGCACGCCGTCGACGATGACACACGCTTTTTCCATATCGAGAAACAGAAAAGGATCGGGAATGTCATCGAGCGAGACATGAAGAAATGCATCGCGTTCGATCGGTGTATCAAGCCCGCGTGACGTTAAAACGCTCGACAGCACGTCCTGCTGTTCCTCTGGATGCGCATCGTACGCAACCGCCCAATCGGCAGGTGATAACCATTTAAGTATATGATGTCGCGCCGAATCACGCATTTCGGCCTCTCCCTCTGTCATGCATATCGTTGACTGCTCTCTGTCGGGAATGAAAGTGATAAGATTTCCTTCATCTAAAAAAGGTTCGTTGCCTACAACGAACCTTTTTCAGTGTCGTTCTTGAAATATTAGCGTTTGCGCTTTCTGGCGGCTTCAGCTTTTTTCTTGCGTCGAACACTCGGTTTTTCGTAATGCTCACGCTTACGTACTTCAGCGAGCACGCCTGAACGCGCGGTGGAACGCTTAAAACGTCTCAGCGCACTGTCCAGGGATTCATTCTCTTTTACGCGAATCTCCGTCAATCTAATCCCTCCCCTCACAGTGTTCTCTGAGCAACCCGGTAGGATTCACAGTCGCTATGTAGTATACAACGAATATCTGCAAGCCGTCAAACAAAAAGGATATGAACCGTTGCTTCAGCTGCGAATAAACACTACATCTCTTTATCGGCAGAACTCGTCGGAGACTTGCTTATATTGATGGTAGAATATGAATATGCGTTTTTATTTCTATCGGAGGTACCATCACTTTCATGCGGTCATACTATCGTAGAATCTTTCCTAAATTTTCTTTGGCAAAATCCGCACGACGCGAAGTACCTGCGCGAAGAAAGCCGATTCATCTCTCGGCGCTGTTGCTCCTCCTTGTGCTGACAACCGTTTTCTTCTCTTTGCCTTGTTCAACAATCCATGCCTATGAAAAAAAACCTGCAACCTACATCAAGAACGCGACGGCGCATCTCAAAATCAACAGTGACGGGACGATCAACGTAATGGAGCAGATTCGCTTCCATTCCGATCGAACGTTAAAATCGCTTACGCTTGTCCTCTTGTCTCCGCTCAAGGGGGAATCAATCCTGCAATCTTTGGAAATTGCTCAAGTAATTCACGGCGAGGAAGAAAAGTTCATCCAAGTCCCTGAGGGCGACGAACGCCGGCCACAGCCGTTTTCCTACAGGATAGAACGCTTGAAGGACCGCCTGCGCATAAGGCTTAGCATGACTGCTTTCACTGGCGAATACGTTTTCAGACTCAATTATGATTGGACGCGCGGAGTCGTCGAAAAGGATAATCACGCGTTTATTTCGGGGCCGCTTTGCGCCGCTCCGAGCGGGATGAGAGTGGAGACGTTGCTCTGGAATATCACATTCCCCGATGAATGCTCCGTCGACTTCACGGAGATCGTGCCGATCGGCTACCACACAATGACAGAGAACAGAACAGGTAGCAACACGGTCTCGTTCATCGATAATCGGCCTTTCATCAAAACGGATGACATGGGAATTGTGATCAGCGCACCCAAGCGCTATTTTTCACTGATTCTCCCCACGGGCGATGAGGTCTCGCTGAAGGAATCATTTGCGAAAGCTCGTGCGCTCTCGACTCGAATCACATTCATTGAATCACTTAGAGATTCGGTCATGCGCATTATCATGATCCTTACTGTTACCGGACTACTTGTCTACCTCATTTTTCAGGGTTCGCAACTGATCTGGAATTGTCGAAGAAAGCCCGATTTTGCCGTTTGGCCCGTGTATGCACGACCTGCTCAAGTCGCCTTGTTGGCGAGCACAAGCCCGCGTGAGCCCGACATCTTACTTGCAACGGTTCTAAGTCTCGTCGCGCGGCGCGAGATATCGTGGACCGATGAAGTCTTTATCTGGAACAATCCAAATCGCAATGACTTCTCTCAATTTACGACTTACGAGACACTCCTTTTGCAATGGCTCTTCGCTGCAAAACCCGAATACGATCACGTATTATCCCCAGGACGTTTGCGCATCGTCGCGCGTCATGGTGATTTCCGTCAGCTGGCACAACGATTCAAAAAACACGTCGAAACCGATTTTGAAAAAAGCAGACTCGTTGAACCTCGCCTGACAAAAGTATTCCGGTACTCGTATTTCGTTCTCGCCTTTCTTTTTCTTATACCCACGGTCGGATTCTTCCTTTACACGAAATCCGCTCTTTCTTTCATCACACTCATCGTCTCAATACTTTTCGTGCTCAGCGGCTTTACGTTCCGTTTTTTGACGTTTACGGGGGCGCGACGCGCACATGATACACAGTGTTTCAAACGTGCATTGAAAACACCCGAGCTCCTCGTCCAGTCTGCCGCCGAGCATTTCACGGATGTCGAAATGATGATCGGAACGCTCCCCGTCGCCGTCGCGCTGAACAGAGCGTCCGTATATTTGGAAAGCATAAAGGATTTGGATTCTCCCTTATTTGAACGGGCTGCGTACGCGCTCCTTCACGTCTTTCGCGGTTTACCCGTTCCTGCGGATCTCGATGCGGAAGGCGAGGCGCGCGAACCTTACGAAAAGACTTTGCTTAAACGTGCGCTCAGTGAGATGGAGCGAGGCATCGCATCTTGGCGAGAGCTGTTCCGCTCCTGTTTCCTGTAACGAATCTTCTACACTGTTCGCCTTTGCGATGTGGAGGTTGTAGCGATGTAAATGTGGAAATTATCGTTCTTTAAAAGGTAATTTTTGCTTGGTAAACAATTATTGCAAAAACATAAAATGTATACAAAATGTACATTCTTCGCTAAGGATATTGAACTCTACTCGGAAACAAGCGTGCGGCTATGCATCAAGAACCGCCGATGCGATACAAAAACACTGGATCGCTTCGCCGCGTCCAAATGCCGTCAATTCCTCACCGGATGTCACCGTGATAGCGACGTGATCGATCGAAAGACCCGTTAAATTCGCGATGCGCCCGCGCATCGGGTCGATGTAGTGCGCCAAATACGGTCTTTGTGCTTCGACAGAAAACGATAGATGCTTAAGCCGCATACCGCGGAGCTCTTGGAGAGCTCTCTCAACATAAGCTGAACTGTCAGTGATGCCGCGCTTGGCCATCTCATCGGCGACGGCACCGAGAATACGCACACCGGTGAGTCCCGAAATCGCGTTCGTCAGCGCATGGAGTACGACGTCGGCATCGCTGTTCCCCTCAAGGGAGGGACATCCCGGGATCGACAGGCCTCCAAGCATGAGTACTCTACCGCTCATCGCAGATTTATCCTCCGACATGAAACGGTGGCTGTCCTGTCCTATAGCTGAAATCGATATCACGAATGGCACCCCTTCCATTCAACATTAACCGCACTTACGGCGACTCATGCGAACTCGACACGCTCGCCTTGATCACATGATAACCTTTGCCGCGATTGATCGTCTCCACAAGTTCAAAAATCCGCGCCAACTCACGTGAGGCGGATGCGGCGCCTTGCTTAACGCGAATGACAATATAGAGTCGTCCCTCCGGTTCACTTAAGCGCTCCCTCGCCTCGGAAAAAAGGCGGTACACCGTTTTTTTTCCCGCCCTGATCGGCGGATTCAACACGATGACATCATAGAACGTCGCTCCTTGCGACGGCACCCCGTCGGCTTGGAAAAACTTGATATTCTCAATGCGATTCAGGCGAGCATTTTTATTTGCGAGCGCAACGGCGCGCTCATTAATGTCGGTGCCCGCCACCGAAAAAGAAGAACGGAGTTTCGCCAACACGATCGCCATCACACCGATCCCCGTTCCGAGATCGAGTATGCGGAGCGTTCCGTTCTCCTCGCGTTCCAAAACAGTCGAAAGGAGAAGGTCGGTGCCGTCATCGAGTTTTTTTCTTGAAAAAACACCGCTATCCGTCATGAAACGAAACGGCACATCTTCAAAAAACACATCGAACAAACGCGGCGCATGAGAGACATCGGGTTTTTGATCAAAATAATGTGTCATCAGTCTACAAGATAAATGCGCTTCGCCCACGGTGTCAACTCAAGCGTCTTGATAAGTGGCAAACCGAGACCGTAGACGACAAGTGCCTGAGACAAAAATATCGAGCCCATCGTTCCGATAATGAGCCAAATGTCAGGAGTGTTCTCGCTGATCAGAAAAGGAATGTAAAAACCGACTACGAGCGCATTGAGTACGACCGGCGGTAAAAGGGCGAATAATGTCAAAGGAAAGATTCTCTTTCTCGCAAGTACTCTATTCCGTTTCACCGAGTTGCTCTCAACCACCCCCGAAGCGTTCTCCTCACGAAGCCGGCGAGCGAGCGCCTGTCGCAGAGGATTTCCCAGAGCCCATGTGAGGTATGCGGCGACGAGCGTCGTAGCGCTCCCGGCGATGATATCGACGATACCGAGCGGAGACGGATTTAAGAGGTTCGATAGAAGACAGCCCACAAACACACCTAAAATCGCGGATGGAAAAAGCGCAGGGAGCGCTGTCAAAGCCTCCGCCAACCGAAGCTGAACCGCCTGAAAACTCATAAATGACGTTGCAACCGTAAGGACGAGATAGAGAGCAGCGATCAAGGCGCTCTGAATTAAAGCGGATAGCGCGTGAAAAGAGCGGGCTTTCACTGAAGAAAAAACCCGCCCCTGTCTGCCATTGCCTTTCACTTGACGGTCCACTACAAAACCTTATGGAACACGAACCGCGAAGGTCATATCGTGTCCGTTGATGTCCCAGCTTTGAGGGTCGAGTCCTTCAGGCAGCTCGGCAGCGGCGTCAAAAAAGATGACTTGCTGCGCAAGAACTTCATCCATGATGCTATCGATGTGGCGGTCAATGACGTCTGCCAAATCGTCGCGCTTTACGTACAGGTCAATTCTGTCCGTCACCAAGAAGTCGCTCGAGCGGCGCATCGTCTGAATTTTGCTGACCATTTCGCGCACGAGTCCCTCCTCGATCAACTGCTCGGAGAGAACGGTATTCAGCGCAATCGTCACGGATCCCGCGCTCTCGACGGCAAAGCCTGTGGCAGGCACTTCCTCGATAAGAAGATCCTCAAGCGTCAAATCATATACGGTTCCGTCGACTTCGAGTTCAAATTTTCCGTCGCGCTCAAGAAGATCCATTGTCTCTCTGCCCGGCAGTGCCTCGATCAGCACACGCCCCTTAGGAAGATTCGCGCCCATAAGGCGCCCCAGCGTGCGTAGTTGAGGTTTGAAAGAGTAATCGACGAGGCGTCTATTGTTCTCTTCACGGACCATCTTTTTGATATTCAGCTCGTCGAGCACGAGTGCCGTCAGCTCGTTCGACAGAGGCTCTCCTCCGACAACGATCATCTCTTCTAAAGGTTGACGAATCTTAAGCTGAGACACATTTCTGGCTGCTCTCCCGAGTGAGACGATTTCAAGGACACGCTCCATGTCATTCTCGAGCTTTCGATTAATTTTTGTCTCATCCACCGACGGGAAATCGCACAGATGGACACTCTCACGCGCCCCGTCAAGGTGGCCGACGACGAGATTGCGGTAAACCATCTCCGCCATGAACGGCGTAAACGGCGCAATCAGATGAGCCATCGTCACGAGAACATCGTGAAGCACAATATAAGCAGTGATCTTGTCGGCATCAAGCCCCGCACCCCAGAATCTTTCACGCGAACGGCGGACATACCAGTTCGACAAATCATCTGTAAAAGCCTCGAGAGCTCTCGCTGCCGTCGTAATATCGTACATTTCCAACTTTGTATCGACTTCGCGGATCAGTGAATGAAGTCTACTCTCAATCCAGCGGTCGATAACCGCCTTATGATCGTCGACGGGAAAATCGCTGTACGTTTGTCGCTCGAAACCGTCGATGTTGGCATAAAGCACGAAAAAAGCATAAGTATTCCAGAACGTCCCCATAAACCGACGCTTCATCTCGTTGACGGCCGCCGTGGAAAAGCGCACCGACACCCATGGGTGGCTGTCCGCATAAAACATCCAGCGGACGGCGTCCGCCCCTTCACGCGCCAAGACCTCGTTGGGATCGACAACATTGCCGAGGTGTTTCGACATTTTGATGCCATCCTTGTCGAGAACGTGTCCCATCACGATGCAATTATCGTAGGCAGGCGTGTCAAAAAGGCACGTGGCGATCGCATGCAAACTGTAAAACCACCCGCGCGTCTGGTCGATCGCCTCGGAGATAAAGTCGGCAGGCATACGCTCCTCGAAAATTTCTTGGTTCTCAAAAGGATAATGATACTGAGCAAAGGGCATCGCACCGGAATCATACCAACAGTCGATAACTTCGGGAACACGTGTCATCATGCCATCGCACTCAGGACAACGGATGTGCACCCTGTCGATCATCGGCTTATGAAGCTCAATCTCTTCGGGACAGTCGGGCGACATCGATTTCAATTCATCAATGGAACCGACCATGTGCAGGTGATGACATGAACCACACTCCCAAACGGGCAACGGCGTTCCCCAGTATCGCTCGCGCGAAAGACACCAGTCGACGACATTCTCAAGGTAATTACCGAACCTTCCGGGACCGATGTGAGCGGGTAGCCAGTTGATTTGATCGTTGTTGGCAAGCAGGTTATCGCGCATCTTCGTCATCTCGATAAACCAAGCATGACGCGCGTAATAGATGAGCGCCGTTTTGCATCGCCAACAGAACGGGTATGTGTGTTCCATCTCGGCTTCAGCAATCAGTAGTCCTTCACGTTTCAGAATCTCGACGAGTTTGTCGTCCGCATCCTTGACGAAGAGACCTGCGACATCGGTGGCTTCCTTCGTCATCGTTCCGTCCTCTGCGACAAGCTGGACGTGCGGCAAGTCCTCACGGCGCCCGATTCTCGCGTCGTCCTCACCGAAAGCCGGCGCGATGTGTACGATCCCCGTCCCGTCCGTCAACGTGACGTACGGATCGGCGACGACAAAGAACGCGCGTTTGCCGGATTGCTCCACCGTCTCTACGGCGTATGGGTAGAGCGGCTCGTACGAACGACCGACGAGTTCGCGACCGAGATAGCGCTCAACAACGCGCGCATCTTCACCAAAGACTTGTTTATACAGGGCTTCCGCGATGAAATAGCGCGGACTTCCAGGTGAACCGTCAACATCGTAATCGACCTCGCAGAGAACGTAACGTTCATCGGCATTGACGCAGAGTGCGACGTTCGAAGGGAGCGTCCACGGGGTCGTCGTCCAGACGGCAAAATACGTATTCGGCTCCTCCGTATCGCGGAAGCGTACGTAAACGGTCCGCTCCGTGATGTCACGATAACCTTGCGCCACTTCGTGACTTGAAAGCGATGTCCCGCAACGCGGGCAATATGGCACGACCTTGTGCCCTTGGTAGATCAGTCCTTGATCCCAAATCTGGCGAAGCGACCACCAGACCGATTCAATGTAGTCGTTCTCGTAGGTGATGTACGGGTTCTCCATATCGGCCCAGAAGCCGACGCGCTCCGACATCTCTTCCCACTCGGTCTTGTATTTCCAGACAGACTCCTTACACTCATGAATAAATTCTTCGATACCAAACTCTTCAATTTGTTCCTTCCCGTCGAGACCGAGACGCTTTTCCACTTCGAGCTCGACCGGTAAACCGTGTGTATCCCACCCGGCCTTCCGAGGAACGTGGTATCCTTTCATCGTCCTGTAACGAGGGATCAAGTCTTTAATCGCACGCGTTAAGACGTGCCCGGCATGCGGCATACCGTTCGCCGTCGGAGGGCCGTCAAAAAAAGAAAAAATAGGAGCGTTTTCCCGAATCTCTACCGATTTCTCGAAAATATTGTTATCTTTCCAAAACGATAGAACCTCCAATTCACGAGGGACAAAATCGAGACTGCTGTCGACCTTTTCGTACATGATGTTTTGCTCCTTCTCTAAATCATACAAGGGCGTCCGTAAGCCGCAAAATCAATATTAAGTGGTGACACCTCAAATCTACATCTTTGTAATTATAGGTTTACGCGTCATTCAATGTCAATTGAACGCACGTGGGACACATGGAGGCCCGATCTCGGAACTCGACCCCGGAGCCCGACCCCGGTAACTCGATCTCGGTGTTCAATTTTTCAATTATTATCGAATTTTGGGACTTTACGCCCGAAATCGATGTTCAATTTTTCAGTTAATATCGAATTTTTGGACTTTAACCATCCCGGTGTACAGTTTTTCAATTAGTATCGAATTTTGGAACTTTACAGATTAAGTCGATTACGCTCTCGGTTTCCTAAATAGAAGAGGCCGTCTCATTCCCACTAGGATTTAGCGGTTTTGAGACAGCCTCCTGAAGTTAATATATAAAAATGTGTTGAGCTTATACCTTAAAACGTATGATCTCTTGATCCCTCTCCCGATTGAGCGGCATCTCCCTCAAGAATGTTCATGAACTCTTCTCCGGTAATCGTTTCCTTCTCGAGTAAGTACTCCGCTAAATCGTCCATCTTTTCCCTGTTCCCCATCAGAACGGTCGTTGCCCGTCTGTGTGCCTCAGCAATGATGTCTCGAATCTCTTCGTCAACCAAACGTACAGTCTCAGGTGAACACGTCGATTGACCGGCATGACCTAAGTAAGTATTTCCGCCTGTTTCAAGTGCCATCATTCCGAAATTCTCAGACATGCCATAACGCGTCACCATATTTCTGGCAATGTCTGTGGCTTTCTCAATATCGTTCGCGGCACCGGTTGTCGCCATATTGAATACGACTTCTTCCGCCGCCCGTCCGCCGCACAGAACTTCCAATCGCTGGAAGGCATCCTCTTTGCTGATCAGGCTCTTCTCATTTTCTTCGACTTGCATCGTATAACCTAAGGCGCCGGAAGTTCTGGGAACGATCGTGATCTTCTGCACCGGTGCGGAACCTGATTGTTTTGCCGCAACGAGAGCGTGACCGATTTCGTGGTATGCGACGATCCGTTTTTCCTTTTCCGAGAGAATGGCGTTTTTCCTTTCAGGACCGGCGATAATGGTCTCAACTGATTCAGTTAGGTCTGTCGTCGTTACGACATTTCTTGCCATTCGAACTGCACGCAATGCCGCTTCATTGACAATATTGGCAAGCTGAGCTCCCGATGCCCCAGCAGTCATGCGAGCAACAAGATTGACGTCAAGGTCGTCTTCTTTCTGAACCCTCTTCAAGTGAACTTCCAGAATCGCTTCTCTACCCCTCAAGTCCGGTAATTCCAATCGAACTTGACGGTCGAAGCGACCGGGACGTAGCAACGCGGGATCGAGCACTTCCGGTCTGTTCGTCGCCGCTAGGATGATAACGCCTTTGTTGCTTTCGAAGCCGTCCATCTCCGTCAAAAGCTGGTTTAGTGTCTGTTCGCGTTCATCATGCCCGGTGACAAATTGGGAGTCGCGCCTCTTGCCGATCGTGTCTATCTCATCGATAAAGACGATACAGGGTGCCTGCTTGTTTGCCTGTTCAAATAGTTCTCTTACTTTAGCAGCCCCTCGCCCGACGAACATCTCAACAAACTCAGAACCCGAGATCGAGAAGAAAGGAACGTTCGCCTCACCCGCAACGGCTTTGGCCATCAGCGTCTTACCTGTTCCGGGAGGTCCGACCAAAAGAACACCCGTTGGACACTTAGCACCTATATCCGCGTATTTTGCAGGGTTATTGAGATAGTCAATAATCTCTTGCAGAGATTCTTTCGCCTCCTCTTGGCCTGCCACATCATCAAAATCCTTCTTGTCCTCGTCAGGTTTATAGATCTTCGCCGTGCCCTGTCCGTGGATATTCAGACCGCCGGCTCCTAATCTCCCTCTTAAGTTCTTGCTGATTCTTCTGCCGACCAAGCTGAAAATCAAAATGGGGAGTCCATACTGCAACAAAAGTGTAAGGAGCAAGTTAGGTGTCTCTGGTATTTCCGCCGCATACGTGACCCCCTTCTCGCGTAAAATTTGCGGCAACTGTGGATTATCGACGACACCCGTCTTGAAATACTGCACATGCCCGCCCTTTTCTATTGTGTAATTTATCTCAGTAGATGAAAATTGAACTTGCTTTACTTCATCGGCCTCAAGTGCGTCCATAAAATCAGTATATGTAGCCGTTATCACCCTGCGTGACATAACCTTCGGCATAATCATCAAATTAAAAACTAAAACAACAAGCCAAACAATTGCATAGTAATACCAAATCTTCCGCGGCTTTCTCCCCCGATCATTTGAATCCGTCTGTCCCATATAACCTCCGTTAAAAATACTGTTCATTTCTGTTCAATAACATGTTTCGTCTTTCAAACAATGATTACCCGACAACATGTTGTGTTATAATTTAATTATAGAAGGCCCAAAGTCTTTTAGCAACGAACAAAACAGCGACTTTTGTCGGATTAATGACCTGTTGGAGAAAAGTGAAAAGATGGCAAGGAAACAACCTGAAGTAACAGCACAGACGAGACGCAATTTCATTGATGCCTATTGGGATCTATATAGTTCTGATCGTGCAGACAAAATTACAGTGAGGATGATCACTGACCGCGCCGGTTATAACCGAGGGACGTTTTACGCTTATTTTTCGGATATCGACGATTTACATCAGCAGATGGAAGACGAATTACTCCCCTCCGAGGAAAATTTCGAGAAACTGAAAAAGGCTACTGTCTCGAAAAATAGCCGTGAAATAATGGAAATCTTCACGCAGATGGATCGAACCATAGGCAAGAAACTCAGTTTTCTTCTGGGTCCCAAAGGAAGCTTATCCTTCCAATCGAAGCTGAAATCGTCACTGAAGCGCCTTATTCTAAAACACCTTCCTCTTGATTTACAAGAGAAAGAAAGTGTCATCGACTACAAGACGGACATGCTCTGCGGTGTTTTCTATGAAACTGTTCGCTATTGGTACGACCAAGGAAACCGTCAGTTTACCGCCGAAGAGATGACAACTCTCATGCTTCAAATGATCTTCTCAGGTCTCGTGGAGAGTTAGAGTCTCCGAAACATACACCTATCGAATAGGCACGGCAGGACTACGTTATTGAACAATCTTGAGGAACTGCTGCAAAACAAATGCAATCCGGAGTCATGATTCTTCATTTTCTGGTTTCAAGCCTCGCCGACCGGCGATGATATGATACAGAATTACACAGGGGTCGCAACGGCAGACCTTAGTACCGACAAGTCAGCTAACAGCAGACAAATTGCTCAGACATAACGACACTTTTTCAAATGTTCAATGTGTACGTGGCACTCCGAGCACTATTTTTCAGTAGTAATTGAAAAATAGTGCAGTGAATGTGCGCGATAGTCAGTCTTCCCCTCTATTTCTTGGTTTAGAGAACCGATCTCTTCCCACGTGTCGCAATTATTCGAAACAAGTTAAAAAACTGTACAGGGGAGGAGGTGCGCCAAATGCTTAATCTGTTTCCTGTTTCAGCCTTTAGAGAACCATTCTCCTCGCATATGTCGCAGTTTATCGAAGGAAGTTGAAAAACTGTACAGGGAGGGGGTGAGTAGAGGTAGCGCTGTGCAGTACAAGGCGCTCTTCAGGAGCAATTCGTCTTCTGGGGGCATTTGTGCGCTGTCGGTGTGCTTGTCAGGATGAGAAAATCCTGAAGGAGATGAGTGTTGACGGCATGCTGAAGAAGCTTTATGCCTACGATAGTCCTTCTCAACTCCAGGAGTATGAAATGAATATTGGGTACCAATCGAAAACGAGCTGGCTATTATGGTGCTCGTGTTAAGACTAAGGGGAGGTTTGGGTGTCGGATGAGTCGGTTCCAGGCGGCGAGGTAGATTCGATACGCTGTGCGGACACCGGAATGCCAAGGGACCTCGTAGCTGTGGATTTTGCGGAAACGTGAGCGAATGCTGTGCCCTTTTCTGAGGAGCAGATCGCGTAGTGCAACAAAACTCTCGAAAAACTTTCTCGCACGGATGTAAATGCGTTTTCCTATTAGGCGGGAAAGCTGGCGTGCTAAGTTGCGAAAGGCTTTCAGGTTGTTGAGTTGAGAGTAGCCTACTGAAACGACACGGTAGCCTTCGGATTCCAGGTGGGCAGCTCGTTCACGGTCTCTTGCTAAGGCTGAAGTACCGGTATGATGCTCTTCACTGTCGTATTCGATGTCGAGTTTGCATGAGGGAACGTAGAGGTCGGCGTAGTAGGTTTTGTTCCCACCTTCCAAAGAGATTCTTTCGTTGAGAACGAT
>JAAZKT010000060.1 GCA_012799695.1 Clostridiaceae bacterium | reverse complement strand
GTTGTGCCTGAGGATTCGCGTACGCTCTGGGGTCACCTGATGGTCGCACACGGGCGTGAGCTTTGTAGGGCACGTTGCCGCATGTGTTACTCATGTCCCGTCCGCCCGTACTGTCGGTACGGCGCGGCCTTGCAACTGTCTCCCGATCTTGAGGAGGGCGATTGTGTCTGAGTTGAATTACAGTGAAGACACTTCCGGTCATCTGTTCCGTCAAAGCATCACGACTTTACCGCGTATTTCAGATAAAAGGGGGAAATTATTCGCCAAACTCGGCATCGAGACCGTCGGCGATCTCATCTGGCTCATGCCGAGATCGTATAACGACTGGAGTCGGCGTGTGCCCGTCGGGCGCCTCGTCGAGGGAGATGTCGCGACGTTTGAAGCCGTTATCGAGAATGTGCCCTCTCTGGCGCGACGCGGGAAGCTGTCTTATATCCGCGCACGTCTTGGCGATGATACGGGGTCGATTCGAGCCGTGTGGTTTAACCAACCATGGTTAGGTGAGCAGCTGAAACGGGGAGAGCACTATATCTTTCGCGGGAAGATTGAGGGTAGCGGACGTTCACGTTCCGTCAATACTCCGGAGATCCGTGCGACAAATGACGAGAGTCCGGCTTTCATACCGGTGTATCCGTTAACGGCCGGACTCAACCAAGCGACCGTCAGGCAGGCGATCAGTACCGTGTTCTCCAATCGCGATCTTGCGATTACGGAAAGTTTACCCGCAGGGATTCGCACTGATTACCGGCTGGCAACGGCTGATTATGCGCTGCGCAGAATTCACGCCCCCGAGAGTGAGCATGACATAGAAGTCGCACGCCGTCGCCTGGCATTCGAGGAGCTTTTCCTGCTCATGGCCGGGTTGCGGTATATGAAATCGGGGCGCCGAGATGAATGCGGACCCGCCATGAAACTGACAGAGGAAGTTCTTGAGCGTCTTCAAAAGCAAATAGCGCGTTTGCCCTACAAATTGACTCCTTCGCAAGAATCAGCGATCGCTTCGATACTCAATGATTTCCGACAACCTTATCCGGGCAACAGATTGATTCAAGGCGACGTAGGATCGGGTAAGACAGTTGTTGCAGCGATGGCTATGGCTGTAGCCGCTTGGAGCGGCTATCAGTCCGTCATGATGGCGCCTACGACCATTCTCGCTACACAACACGCCGAGAGTGTCGCATCGATTCTTGAGGGGAGCGGACTGAAAATCGCTCTTCTGACGGGCGGCATGGCGCCGTCGCGCAAGCGGTTATTAACCGATTCGTTAGCAGAAGGAGAGATCGATATTCTGATCGGAACACACGCCGTCATCGAACAAGACATCCGATTTGTGAAGTTGGGATGTTGTGTGACCGATGAACAACATCGCTTCGGCGTACGCCAGCGCGTGAAACTGTCAGGAGAAGGCGACATCATTCCACACACGCTCGTAATGTCCGCAACGCCGATCCCGCGCACTTTAGCGCTGATTCTCTATGGAGATCTCGACATTACGGAAATGAAAGATATGCCGTCAGGACGACAAGCTGTCAAGACATATACAGCAAGAGGCGGGGATCGATCGCGCATCGACCGGCTAATGGAGCGCGAGATCAATTTGGGTCATCAAGTGTTTGTTGTCTGTCCAATGATCGAGGAATCGCCTGAGCTCGATATCCATTCAGCGGAAGCTGTGCATGAACGCTTGTCGAGACTCGTTTTCCCTGATCGGCGCGTTGCGTTGATGCACGGTAAATTGAAGGCACAGGAGAAGTCTGATGTGATGCGCGATTTCGACCAAGGAGATATCGATATCCTCGTGTCGACGACTGTGATTGAAGTAGGCATCGACCAGCCGAATGCCACGCTTCTCATTGTCGAGAATGCCGAGCGATTCGGTTTGTCACAGCTGCATCAGTTGCGCGGTCGCGTGGGGCGGTCGCAGATTCAGTCTTATTGCGTTTTGGTAAGTGACAGCGACGATCCGCTCGTACGCCGTCGTTTAACGGCTTTGTGCAAGAACAGCAGCGGTTTTGCGATCGCGGAAGAGGATTTATTGCTTCGCGGCCCCGGCGATGTTTTCGGTGTCCACCAACACGGCATTCCCGACTTTCGGGTCGCGAATCTTTACGAAGACGGTGAGCTATTGAAGGAAGCTTCAAGAGCTGTCGATCAGGTTTTTCGTGATGATCCTTATCTGACAAATCAGGAGAACCGCTTGATTCTCAATGAGTTTAAGGCTCGATACGATGATCGTTTGACACGTCCGGGATTATAGGGGGAAAGTATGCCGAGGATCATTGCAGGAACACACAAGGGGATGAACCTTTTTACGCCGCCCGGAAAATCGTCGAGACCTACGTCAGATCGTGCGAAAGAGGCTCTCTTTTCGATGATCGGTGACGATATCGAAGGAATGCGCGTTCTTGACGTTTTCGCAGGTTCGGGGCAGATCGCTTTCGAGGCGCTCTCGCGCGGCGCAAAGCACGCAACCCTCATCGAGCGCGATCGCGATGCAATCGCCGCGATTAACAAGAATATCTCCAAGACGCGTTGGAGTGACCGAGTGACTTTGATGGGTGGTGACTATCGCCGTTACTTGGCGATGTTGAAGCGTCGCGGTGCACGGTTCGATTTTATTTATGTCGATCCGCCATGGGGAGCGTCAGATGTTCTTGCCTTACAGCTTAGTGTCGAGATTCCGCCCCTCTTGTCCGATGACGGATTGCTTGTCGTCGAGAGTGAACGGAAAAAGCCTGTCTTGGAACTCGATGATGTCGGCTTAAGGCTCATGAAAAGTTGTCAGTACGGCATCTGCGTGTTATCCTTTTACCGATTTCTGACAGCATCTGATGTATCGTGAAAGGTCGAATTATGCAGCAAAATGAATCATCCGTGCGATTCGGTTTAGCCGTCTTTTCGGGCACATTTGACCCTTTTACCGCGGGTCATCTCGACCTCGTGGAACGCGCGCGTCGCTTTTGTTCGGAATTGCGGATAGTCGTTTTTGATAACAGCTCGAAAACGCCCGTCATGCCAAAAGGAGAAAGAATGACGCTGATCGGTCGTGCAGTCGAGCATTTGGATAATGTGACAGTTGATACAGGCGAGGGTCTGTTGGCTGACTACTGTATTCTGCACGGTGTTGATGTCATCATTCGCGGGGTCCGCAATGGTTTTCAGTTCGAAGAAGAGAGCGTGATGGCGGAACTGAATAAGCGTTTAAGTTGTGGAGTCGAGACGATATTTTTTCCGGCTACCGAGCTGCGCCACGTGTCGTCGACGCTTGTCAGAGAGATTGCGCGCTACGGCGGGGATCTCGGCGACCTTGTTCCGCCGGAGATCAAGGAAGATATTGAAAAGACCTACGGTTCTCAATAATTACTAGTACCCTGCGTAATGGGTTACAATGAATAAACGCAAGCCTATTGAAAGGTATTTTAGATATCCGCTTACCGGGAGGTAACAGTCATGAGTGAGTATAACGATAACCGCAACTACGAAACCGATGAACCGTCGACACAACGCGGAGCGGGGAAAGCGGCTCGCGGCGACCGCAGTGCCGCGACACTGCTTGATCGCTTAGAAGCGGAGCTGCTCGATGCCAAGAGTGTCCCTTTTTCCGACAAGTGTATGGTTGAGAGAGAAGAGATGCTCTTTCTCGTGCGAATGATTCGCGAGAGTCTTCCGGAGGAGCTTGAGCGTGCACGTTGGGTGCTTCAGCAGAATCGCCAACTGATCAACCAGGCGAGGCGTGAAGCTGAGACGATTATGCGCGACGCGGAAGTCCAGATGGCGCGTATGATCGACGAACACGAGGTGACGCAGCAAGCGATCAATAACGCTTCCGTGATGATCGAGAAGGCGAACAGGCAGAGCAGTGAAATCCGCAACGGCGCAATCTCGTACACGCGTGAGATGCTGACAAACCTTGAGAATCATCTTACCGACATTCTCGTCAACATCACGAGGAACAAGAAGGAGCTCGAGTGATTGTATGACCGAAAGGATCAATCTCGTCGTCTTATTTGGCGGTCAGTCAGGTGAGCACGAGGTCTCACGGACGTCCGCCTCTTATATTATCGGCACGCTTCAGACGTGTGATGAATACTGCATCTATCCTGTAGGCATCACGAAGGAGGGTGGCTGGTTTTATTATGAAGGTTGTGTATCCGCGTTACCGGACGGCAGTTGGTTCGAGAGAGGTCTCATCGCACCTGCGACACTTGTTCCTGATGCCGGAAGGCATTTTCTCTATGTGGATCGTCAAGGTCATACTGAAAAAATTCGGGTCGACTGCGTTTTCCCGGTGCTCCACGGTATGAACGGTGAAGATGGGACTATTCAGGGAATGTTGGAGATGGCGGGAATGCCGTTTGTCGGATGCGGGATGACGGCGAGCGCGTTGGCGATGGACAAGGCTTTCGCGAATGCAATCTTTGATTATTACGATATTCCTCAGACAAAGTGGCGCAGTGTAAGTGAGACTGCATGGCTGCGCGATCGCGCGAAGGTTTCAGAGGCTGCGTTGGAGGGAATGACGTATCCGCTCTTTGTCAAACCTGCTCGAGGAGGGTCTTCACTCGGTGTCATGCGTATCACAGCGACCGAAGAGGCGGAGCAAGCGTTTGAGTCTGCCTTCGAATACGATCGGAAACTCATCGTTGAAGAAGGAGTTATCGGGCGAGAGCTGGAGATCGCCGCAATAGGAGGCTATGAAAACCCCTTTTTATCGCCGGTCGGTGAGATTATTCCCGATCGCGTTTTCTACGATTACGATTCTAAGTACGAGGAGAGCTCAACATCCAAGCTTGTCATTCCGGCGCCGTTGGAATCGGAGATTTTACATGAGATCAGACAAATTGCCACACGCGCATTCCGCGCGCTCGATTGTTACGGGCTTTGTCGGATTGACTTTTTTCTTACGGATGATGGCCGTGTCTTGTTGAACGAGATCAATACGATTCCCGGATTCGTCAGTATCAGCATGTATCCTCGGCTTCTTCGTGCCGCCGGTTATGCCGATGCTGAGGTTTTGCGTGAATTGATTCGTCTTGCATTCGAACGTGACAAAGCTTAGTTGAAACTAGGATCAGACGAATCATCAGAAGAGGTGATGTAAATGTTAATAATGGATTTTACTGCTGTCATGAATACTGTTAAAACAGCAGTTCCGGAAAAAACCGCGTTGTCCATGGGTATGACGGCGTTCGTATTGACAGGTTTCGCCGTGATTGCCGCACTTGCGATTGTCGTACTGGTTGTCGTAAGCGTGCTTCGCAATCGAAAAGTCGTCGACTATATGCAGGAATTGGCGGACGATGCTATTGGCGCCCTGACCAGTGCCGGTCGTGAGGACGGTGAAACACCTGCGAAAGCCGTTGAGCGTGCGTTCTCTTCCGCTCAAGATACGCGAATTGTCCGTTTCGGTGAATCGCTTTGCGAGGCTAGCGAAGCGCTCTATGAGGGTCGCTGGATCGTCGATCCGACGGATGTATATCCGGTACACGATCTCTTTAAGACTCATGCCATGCAAATGAGAACGAGACTGTACGCATGGCTCTGTTTCGCGATCGGTTCTGTTGCGATTGCCGTGTTTGTTCCTCTGGGAGGCTTACTGGAAACAGGGTTCAATTCTCTTTCTATCGCCCTTCCCTTGTTTGTTATCGGTCTCGTCGGCGGATTATTTCTTCTGGTATTGAATGAACGCAAAACTGTGCACGAGATAAAGGAGTGCGAACATCGTGTCACGGTCGCCCTTGCATCGTTTGTCCCTGTCTTTCAAGACAAAGTTGGCATTGCAACACTTGTAAGCGAAGTGATCGGGTACGGCGAAAAGATGCGCGAGGAAGTGAGATCGTTCAGCTTGATAGCGGAAGAGCTCACCAAAGGCGAGTTCGCCGAAGGAATCAAGACCGGCGTGCGTGACGTCATGACGGAAGAGGTCGTACCACCGCTAAATGAGTCGAATTACGCGCTGACCGAACTTGCCAAGTCTCTCGCGGAGAAACAGGAGCTCGGTATGGAGCGATTGGCCGACACGTTCTCCGAATCGGTCGCACATTCATTGTCTGTCCATATGTCGGCACTTCCCGAGAAACTCGAAGTACTTCATCGCGTCATCGACCAGAGCGCCGTCATGATGGAAGAATCAAACCGCGCGCTTGAGCAGGCGAAGCAGGAGAACATGGAAGTGAATCGCGATGTCCGTGAAGTACTTCGCCTGATGGCGCTCGCCAAGGACGATATGGCCGACGAGATGGCTTTTATCAGCGATAACCTAGCTATCATCGGGTCAAGTACCGATAAGATGACAGCGCTTTACGCAGGCGAAGAGACGAATCTTGCCTCGCATATCAACCTTATGACTGAACAACTCCGCATCTACTCGGAAAAGCTCGACAGAGGAATTGGTGAGAGCGCCAAAGCCATCGACGCGTCAGTCGAAATGTCAAAAACGCAAAACAAGCAGTCGTCGATCCTACTTGACAGGCTCGACGCGCAATTGCTCGCCCTCGATGAGCTCGGCAGACTGATCTCGCAGAATACAACGCACTTTACACGAGAATCGAGCGAATACGTTCTCAAGACTCTTAAAGAGTTCGACGCAAGCTTGGCGGAAGTCGTGGAGCGCTTGACCTTCACAACCGCGGAAATACGCGATGCAGTCGACGCGCTTCCGCCCGCTATCAGGAGAGCGGGACTCGGACAGGATCTGTAAAAGAGTCGAAAGCATGCAAGGAGACGAGAGAGATAAACTTAACTACGTGCGGAAGGCGGAAAGCGAGGGCATGGAAAGTCGTTCAATCCGTCCGTTTAGGTTGCCTGTCGTTTCCGAGCAACCGTTGACTTCCGAGGACGAAAGCGCGACCGTTCGTCCCGCTGAATCGAACGGACCTGTCAACGTGTCTCAAGCGAGTGATGAACAGACGATTGGTGAAAACACGCACGCGATGGCGCGAAAGATCGAAGATGGACCTGTAACGGAAGCGAACGAACTCGTTGAACTGTCTAAGATTGATGATAAACCCGCGACGGAATCGCCATTATCACGTGAGGTGGCGGAGGCTAGCGGAGATCCGGCGTCATCCCCGGTCACGAGAAGACTGCGAACATTTTGGATTAATAAAAAGATCGTGTCCGAAAAGGATAGCGAACGCGTTGAAAAAAGCGGCAAGAAATACGCTATTCCACTCCGCTACAAGTCGCTCGAGGAAGCGATGGGCGGCCTAAGGGATTTTCACCCGTTGCCGTCGGAACTTATACTGAGACAGGCGCCGCACCATGCGACATGGCTTATGACGCAGCTCAAAAACGTCAACACGAAAAAAGAACTGGAAGAGCTTGCTTACAGTCTCCCACATAGAGAGCTCAGTCTCCTTTTTACGACTCTCTCGACTAAGAAAAAGCGAGATGAAGTTAACCAGATTATGAATTTGATTCGCCTTCGCGCGAGTCACTATCTCTATCTGTGCGGATGGCTGACATTCCAGTACTGTTATCCGCGTTCGTCTATCTCACGCGCTCTCTCCGATCTCTGTACGATCCTTGAGGATCTAGCCTATGTCAGGGAGAATCGCAGCCAAGGCAAGCGGGTTCGGCGAGCGCCGTTGGCGCTCCCGGTTGTTTCAATCGGTGAGGGGCGAATCATCTGGAGTCGCATACCCTTAATTTCGCAGATTTCACTGCCGAACAGTCGCCATTTTATCGCCGACATCGCGACGGAAATGATTGAGACAAAAGTTGACCCGCAAGCATTCTTCAGAGAATACGCCATCATTCCCGGGGAACCGCTCGCCAACGCGATTGAAATACGTTACAACGAAATGGTTACTGGGGTCGCCGCCAATCCGTTGCTCTCGAGCGATTTCTTCGATCGTTTCAGGCGTTAAAGTACACTCTTAATGTCACTTCTGTGGTAAACTGTGTGGCGTGCCGACCGCTAGACCACGGTCGTGCAATCAACTTAGGCGTAAACGGAGGCGTACCGAAGTGGCCGTAACGGGGCGCTCTCGAAAAGCGTTTGTCGGGTAACCGACACGTGGGTTCGAATCCCACCGCCTCCGCCACAATTTGTCCTAAAACGCCGTCATACCAGGCGTTTTGGGACTTTTTTGTTCCCGAAAAAACGCAAAAATTAAACTGTCCCCTATAGAATGGACACATGCTGTTAACACAACATGCGTTGTGTTGCGACCGATAGAAAGCCAGAGTTTCGTGTAGATGGTTGGTCGCACTCAGTGAGCAAACGCAGATAATCAAGACACTTGATAACCGAACACGACAAAAAATGACCGAATACGACGAAGATATTGAATCAACGATGTCATGCAGATACCATAAAAATACATGTATTAATAAATAGAGACGTGTGATTACTATGAAGATGTATGATCACCGTCAGTACAAAGACACGTATATTTGAAAAACATTTATTAACAGAGGGAATGTAGCAAGACAGGAGATTTAGAAGATGAAGAAAGATACGAAGAAAAGGCTATTAGTATGGCTGCTCATGCTTTCGCTGTTACTGCCCCTGCCGGGCATGACAAACGAGGTGCATGCGGAGGAGAATCCGACACCGCCGTCTCCGCCGATTTTTGGGGCGACTGCGATGGATTCGAGCCACCTTTTCATGGGATGTAGCGGTAACCCGTCAGAAGACTGGATACACGAGTGGAGGCTGTCGTCTACCCCTGATATGACGAGTTCCATATTGGATGACTTTACTGACAATGTGGAGAACGAGATGACTATAGAGTTTACAGAGTCTCTCCGCAACATGATAGATGGGATAGTATATGTGGCAGCCAGGTATGTTTACTATATGAATTCGAGTCTAGGAAGCGATTGGTCGAACATATATGCGGTGGAAATCGACGGAGACGGTTATATCATGAACGTCGAGCCTGCGGAAATGGAAACGAATCCGACACCAAATGAATCTCCAAGTTCGAAGAGCACCGACGGGAAACAAGAAGCCCAAACTGTTCAGCCAACCGAACCAGCTACTCAACCAAGTGATACTCTGCCGAAAACAGAAGAGAGTAGCGGAAATTACTTATGGTTAGCGTTATTAGTGTTAGTAGTACTCTTACTCGCAGGAGGATTGTTTTTATTTAATCGCAGGAGAACATCGAAGTAAAGAAATTAGATCTAAGCAAACTGCATCGAGATGCAATTTAATCGAGAGTCCTCTGGTCATTAGTTGACCGGGGGACTCTCATACCACTGTCCGAGTATGCGGATCACGCTGACGGCGGTTCCAAACATTACCGAACTGCTGTGTAGTATTCTGCATGACTTAAATAGCCAACACGTTTTATGGCTTCATTCATCTTCCGAGAAGATCTCACTCTGAGTAACCTTCTCGGTTTACTCAACCGACTGCCAGCTTAGTTTGGTAGACTTATGCTTTACCTTTATTTCTACTAGGTTTAGCATGTACAACTTCCAGTTTGTAAAGCGAATTCTTTTTACCCACAAACATCTTGAAGAAGCGGTGGCTCTTATCATGGGCATAGGTAGGACAATCAGAAATCATCGACAAGTATCCTCATTTGCCGTACTGTACTTCATCAACCAAGGCTTGAACATCATCTTCATTTCGTAGTTCAAGAAAACAAAGTTTTCTTTATTTTACTTGCTTTATCACTAAACAGCTCAAAAGGAAAGTATAAAAACAGAAACGAAGTATGTCATCAAACCGGATTTCATCGAGACTCGATGAAATCCGGCTTGCCAAGAAGAAAGCAAATGAAGCCATGCGCAACCCTAATACCTTGTATCAGTATGTTGTTAAAAAAATCCTTGTTCGTGATATAATACTATTACTAAATAGGTCAAATAATTGAGGAGAATGGTAAATGGTGATAGAGCGAAATATATACCTTCAGCGGCTGATAGATCGAAAAGAAAACGGAATGATTAAGGTCATTACGGGAATAAGACGTTGCGGAAAATCTTATCTGTTGTTTAACATTTATCGTGATTGGCTGATAAAT
>JAAZKT010000011.1 GCA_012799695.1 Clostridiaceae bacterium | reverse complement strand
GTTTTCAATTCTCTCTTTATTCTTGATTTTCTTACCTGGTCTGCTGTGTCCATATAATCGTTACCATTTCTGCCGTTTGAGTTGTTCTCCCGCTGTATATTGATTACATCTTGAGAAGATGTTGGTTCTTGTCCGAACTCCTGATATTTATCTTTTGCGTTGCGCCTTCTACGCCTAACATTTGCAGATGTGCCATTCTCAGAAGCCTGAGAGCCATAAGACTTCTGGATGCGCTCTACATTTTGTTTGGCCGCATCGTCGGGTTCCACGAGCTCCAAGTCGCGCACCTTGATGGCGAGGATCGTGCCGTTCTCCAAGTTGTCTGCTTGCCTCGAGTGCAGTTGCGCTAGGCGGATGTTCGCCGCGAAGGCGTCAGGGGCAGCGATGTCTTCAGCTAATTGACTATGGTGGAAATTCGTATGGAATCCCTCTGTGGCGAGTAGGATGATATCGCTCGTTTCGAGGTCAAACCTCTTCATCGTATTCGGTACCGGAAGCTCGAAGGTAGCTCTGGGGTCACCAATGTAAAAGGATTGATCAGATTCAGTTTGCGCATCGTAAGGGTCGATGAGCGAGTATAGTTCGTTGTCGCGATAAAGGTGTATCTTCGTATCGCCGACATTGAGAATGTACGCTGTGTTGGCATCGATAAGGAGAAGCGCGAAGGAAGCGCCGACGCCTTGATCGGCACGCGGAGCGATCTGATCCAATACGCGAAGATGTGTTTCTTGGATGAGCTCGTGTGAAAACCGGTAAAAGTCAAGTTCGGGAAGTTTGTAATTGTCAAGTTGGGCGACAAAGTCCTTGGTGACGCGTTGGATGATACGTCCTGCGAGGTCTCCTGCACCGGAACCGCCGAACCCCTGTGTGACGATATAGACTTGCGTGTAGTCGGACGCGCCGAGCGACTGCTCCTCGCTGCCCGTGATCATGTCGGGGTAGACGCGGTCTCCGCAACTAAAAGAATCTTCATTAATTTTTGCATTTGCGCCTGACTCTGTCAGACCGATTACCATCGTTCGAGCCATATTGTATCCTCCGTACCGTTACGAATTATAGCATAATTGGACCGGTATTTAGCGTGATATACTTTGTGTATTAGGATGACCTTGTGTGAACCGCAGATCGCATGACCGCAACATCCGACATTGCGCGCCGATGAAACGCCGCGATATCCCGCTGTTGGAGCATCGTTCGTGAGGGTAGACCGCTATGATTGATCATTTACATTACGAGTCGAAGAACCCTGTCGTCATTGTTACGGGGGCTTCATCCGGTCTGGGCTTGGCATTTGCGCGCTTGCTCGATGAGACACTTCCGGAGGAAATATCATTCTGGCTTATCGCGAGAAATGAGGAGAAGCTTCGTCGTTTAGCGGACGGTATGCAGCGTGGGACGCGCTGCTTCGCGCTCGATCTGACGAAAAACGATTTCTTAGTTGTGATTGAAGACGCATTGCGTTCGGATGGTGCGACGGTGCAGCTCCTTGTCAACAACGCGGGGGAGGGGATACCGGGTCCTTTTGATGAGCAGAGTGTTGCCTGTCATCGGTCGCTCTGCGATCTCAATGTTCGCGCACAAGTCTCTCTCACGTCGATTGCTCTTCCATATATGGAGGAGGGGAGCGCCATCGTCTTTACGTCGTCCGTAGCCGCGTTCCTGCCTCAACCCGGATTCGCGACGTATGCGGCTTCGAAAGCGTTTGTTCTCTCGTTTGGTCGCGCGCTTGCCGAAGAGTTGCGCCCTCGTCGCATCGGCGTAACGGTGACATGTCCCAATCCGATGTTGACCGAGTTCTTCACGTCGGAAGAAAAGGAAAAACTCCTCACTTCCTACAAGCGTTTCTCCATCGAGGATCCCGCCCTCGTCGCGAAAAAAACGATCGCGGCCGTGCGAAAACGAAAAGTAGTCGTCGTCACATCGCGGTTAGGGAGACTCGTTCGCCTGCTCTCGAAAATTGTGCCGCAGCGTTGGATCATCCGATTTGTCGCTAAAGCGGCAAACGAAAAGCCTTGATACTTTGGTTGTGCATCAAGGCTTAGTTAATGGATTATTTGAATTCCCTGATTTATTTGCCGCTCTTGATCTTTATGTAGACGAGCTTGACGTTCGGATTGCCCGTGTCCCGCATTTCGACATCGTAGCGACCAATCGATTGGATCAATGTCGTCAGCTTGTCGTACCCGTAGTTGCGCGAGTCGAATGAGGGTTGTTTCTTGACGATCAGGTTGCCGACTTCAGCGAGGAAAGCCCAACCGTTTTCGTCTTCCACATCTCGGATAGAAGAGGAGATGAGTTGAATCAGTTTTTTGTCAATCTTCTGAATGATTTTATCCGGCTTTTTCTGATCGCGTTCGGCAGTTTTGCGATCGGTCAACTTACGCCCTGAATCCTTTTTGTCTGCATCGTGACGTACCGTACTTGTAAGACGTCCTGTTTGCCTGACTTCCTTTTCCACCTCGATATCTTCTTCCCCGTGTTGATCGATGATCTCCAAGTAGATGAAGCGGTCGCATGCGGCGATAAAAGCGTTCGGCGTCTTCATCTCCCCGAAGCCGTACACGATTTTCCCCGATTCGCGAAGTCGCGTGGCGAGCTTCGTAAAATCGCTGTCGCTCGAAACGAGGACGAAACCGTCAATCTTGTCGGCATAGAGAATGTCCATCGCGTCGATGATCATGGCTGAGTCGGTGGCATTCCTCCCCGTCGTATAGCTGAATTGTTGGATGGGACTGATGGCGTAATCGAGGAGCTGGTTCTTCCATTGTGCCAAGTTGGGCTTCGTGAAGTCTCCATAGATACGTTTGATCGTCGGTGTGCCGTAGCGTGCGATCTCTTCCATCATGCCGCGCACATTGTGCGGCGGCACGTTATCGGCATCGATCAGAACAGCCAGTCTGACATCGCTGATTTTCTGCTGATTCGTAGTTGCCATAGTGAATAATCGTTAAACCTTTCTGAAGTGAGACGTGCAAAAACGCACGAATGATTCGTATTTATATGTTACCATATGTGCCACGTTGCGTAGTGACGCAGTTTTTGCTAACATAACATATCGATTCGCGAAGGATTCATCCATTCCTTCGACTGTTTTGAAGCCAGTGGGTATTCGTATACGTGCAATGGATGGCTGGAGGTATGTCTGATTGGACGGCAGTAGCTGTACCGGCCCTCTGCTGAGGGCCATCTTAACTGAACATGTGAGCGCGGGAACCGTTCGAGGTTCGCTTTTGTTCGATTTTATCCTGATTTTCTTTCTTATTTCGGTCAACGGATTCTTTGCTGCTGCGGAGATGGCTGTTGTCACGCAGAACGATAACAAAATTCGCCAGATGGCCGACTCCGGTCATGCGGCGGCTAAACGTCTGCTCCGCTTTGTTGACAATAAGAGCCGTTTTCTTTCGACGATTCAAGTGGCGATTACGTTAGCCGGATTTCTGTCAAGTGCTTTTGCTGCGGACAAGCTAGCTGTCAGATTATATGTTTTTGTCGATCCGGGCTTGGTGTATCCGTCGTTGCGGACGTTGCTGGTCGTCTTGATGACGATCGTATTGTCTTACTTCACGCTTGTGTTTGGTGAGCTCGTGCCGAAACGACTGGCGATGCGCCGCCCTGAACAGTTCGCGATGATGGTATCGGGTATTTTGAGATTTTTCGATTTTGTCTTTCGACCATTCACGAAACTTCTAGAGTGGTCGACGAATCTTGTATTGCGCATTCTCGGCATCGACCCCGATGAGGCATCGTCGCGCGTCACGGAAGAAGAAATTCGTATTCTCGTCGAGGCGGGAGCCGGATGTGGCGATCTGCAGGAGACGGAAGCCGATCTGATCAAGAATATATTCGCATTCGATGACAAATACGTCTCGGAGATCATGACGCCGCGCGTCTCGATTACGAGCGTGCCGCTGAGCTCAACGTATGAAGAAGCCGTCGATATCGTCGCGCATGCGAGCTACTCGCGCTTTCCCGTTTACGATGAGGACATCGACGACATCGTAGGCATCCTGATCGTCAAGGATTTGCTCCGCGTCCCGAAGTCCAAGCGCGGCGCGGATTTCAAACTCGAAAGCATTCTGCGTCCCGCCTTTTTCGTTCCCGAAGTGAAGAAGGTTGACGTTCTCTTCCGCGAGATGAAACAGCAGCACACGACGCTCGCTGTCGTCGTCGATGAGTATGGCGGAACGGAGGGCATCGTCACGATGGAGGACTTGCTCGAAGAGATCGTCGGAGAGATCGAGGACGAATACGACGCACCTGTGACGAGCGTCGTCGTCAATGCCGACGGTTCCTATGTGTTCAGCGGTTTGCTGACGCCCGCCGAGGCAGGTCGCTACGTTCCTGAACTTGATGAGCTGAAAGAGGACGATGACTTTGATACGATCGCCGGATTCGTTCTTTCGCTTCTCGGTTATATTCCGGAGAAAGGTGCGCAACCGGAGGCGATTTTTAAACACCTTAAATTTACAGTGCTTGAGATGGATGATCGAAGAATATCGCGTATTCGCCTTGAGGTATTGCCGGATAAATCATCGGAAGATGAGGATTAGGCAGTTCTTGTTCGCGGCCGCCCGTTTCGCTTAACGGAATGACGCGTCAAATCAGACGACCGCAAGTAGTACAATGATTATCAGTTGTTTATTGCATACCACATTTTTCTTGCTGAGGAATTATTTATGAAAAAGAACACTGTTGTTGAGATCGAGACAACAGCAGAATCCCTGTTGACCGGAGAGGACGCGGCAATTCAATCGATTGAGTGCGTTGTCAAGACACTTGGGACGGATACGGCATCGGGAATTTCCGAAACGGAAGCTATTTCACGGATTAAACGCTTCGGGCGCAATGAGTTGGAAGATGAGAAAAGCGCTCCCTTTATTGTTAAGTTGCTCAATCAGTTCAAGGATTTTCTCATACTGATTTTGATCGTTGCTGCCGTTATTTCCGCCGCGCTTGGCGAGGTGTTCGACGCGAGCATCATTTTGGCGATTGTCGTCATCAATGCGTTTCTAGGAGCGATTCAGGAGAACCGGGCGGAGAAGGCGCTCGAAGCCCTGAAAAAGATGTCAGCGCCTTTCGCGCGTGTCAAGCGAGGAGGTGAGATACGCGAGGTGCCTGCCGCCGAACTTGTGCCGGGCGATCTCGTTGAGCTTATTGCGGGCGACGTTGTACCCGCAGATTTGAGGCTTGTTTTATCCGCCAACTTGCAGGCGAATGAATCGGCGTTGACGGGCGAATCTGTCCCGGTACACAAGGACGCTATGGCTCTGTACGATGAAGTTCCCGGCATCGGCGATCGACTCAACATGGTGTTTAGCGGGACGGAGATTACATACGGTCGCGGGGAGGGAATCGTCGTTTCAACGGCATCCAAGACTGAGATCGGGAAGATTGCCGATCGCCTGAAGAGTATCGAAACGGAAGCGACGCCCCTGCAAGAAAATTTAAATCGTCTCGGCAAGATTCTCGGCATTCTCTTTCTCGCTATCTGCGCCATTATCTTCGCGGTCGGTCTTTTGCAGGGCGGTGAACCGTTGGCGCTCTTCATGACGGCGATCAGCTTGGCCGTCGCGGCGATACCCGAAGGACTGCCCGCCGTCGTGACAATTCTGCTTGCGCTCGGCATGAATAGGATGGCTAAGGAGAATGCGATCGTCAAACGTTTGCTCGCCGTCGAGACACTCGGTTGCGTTGATACGATCTGCTCCGACAAGACGGGGACGCTTACGCAGAATGAGATGACGGTGACGCGCCTTTACGCCGGAGATGAGCAATATTCGGTCTCCGGTGTCGGGTATGCACCGACGGGCGTTATTGTGCGCGGTAACGCATCGGAAACGCATGACGTGAAACTGTCCGGTGTCTTGAAGCGTGTTCTTGAAATTGGAGTTCTCTGTAACGATGCCGTCTTGACGAGGAACGAAGAGGATTACGTATCCATGATCGGAGATCCGACCGAGGGTGCCATGCTGACCGTTGCGGAAAAGGGCGGCATATCGGTGTCGGGACTTAGAGAAGCGCGTCCCGTGATCTGGGAGCTCCCTTTCGATTCTGAACGCAAGATGATGACAGTCGGTTGTCTTATGGAAGACAGTGTTCCGTACTCCCTTACGAAAGGCGCTCCGGATCGCATACTTGATCGCTGCGATCGCGAGCTGACGGAGGAGGGAATTGTCTCCCTGAGCGACGAGCGACGCGAAGTCATCCTCTCTCGGAATATCCATTTTGCCAAGCAAGCGCTTCGCGTACTCGGTTTCGCTTATCGCACACATGACGACGAGTCGTTCGAGGGAGCGGAATCAAGCATGATCTTTGCAGGGCTGATGGGGATGATCGATCCTGCGAGACCCGAAGCGCGAGACGCCATCGCTGTATGTCACAACGCGGGAATTTCCGTTGTCATGATTACGGGTGACCATCACGAGACTGCCGCCGCGATCGCCGACGATTTGCGTCTGCGAAAAGAAGACGATCTCGTCCTTTCCGGAAAAGATCTTGAAATAATGTCGGACGATGACCTGACGGAAGCCGCTAAATCGGCGACCGTCTATGCGCGTGTTTCGCCTGAGCATAAAGTCCGTATCGTCGAGGCGCTGAAACGATCTGATCGCATCGTCTCGATGACGGGGGACGGTGTCAACGACGCGCCGGCGTTGAAACGCGCCGACATAGGCGTTGCGATGGGTATCACGGGCACTGAAGTCGCCAAAGGCGCAGCCGACATGATCCTGACCGACGACAATTTCGGCACGATCGTCAATGCCGTCGAGGAAGGTCGCGTCATCTACTCGAACATTCGCAAGGTGGTCAATTTCCTTCTCTCCTGTAATGTCGGCGAGATACTCGTTATCTTCATTACGACCATGATCATGGGACCGGCTTTTGCGCCCTTGTTGCCGGTGCAACTCTTATGGCTGAACTTAGTGACGGACAGCTTCCCTGCGCTTGCGCTCGGTCGCGAGCGGTCGGAGGAGGGCATCATGTTGCAGCCTCCGCGCAGAAAGAGCGAGAGGATTATCTACAAGACTATGACATGGTCGATTGTCGTTCAGGCTATCGCTTTGTTCGTTACGGTATTCGCGGCTTTTAACATCGGGCGTTTCCTGTATCCCGACAATCTCGTTATCAACGGCAAAATTGCGCTTGATCGCACTGTCTCGATGTTTTCGTTCATTCCGTTGGCGGACACGGCTCCATCCTGGGGAGCGAGGACATTCGCATTTATCAGTTTGACGCTCGCGGAGATTCTGCGCGTCTTTTCGAATCGTTCCGAAACGGTGTCCGTCTTTAAGCAAGGATTCTTCTCGAATGTGACGCTCAACAAGGCCTCGCTGCTATCGCTAGGCTTGACGCTATTTGTCGTCTATATGCCGTTTATCGACGTGTACTTCAAAACGATTCCGTTGGGTTTACGCGATTGGGGGATTTTGATCGCTCTGATTCTCATACCGTTCTTTGCGGGAGAACTGTTCAAGAGCGTATACCATCGCGATAAAAGGCGTCAAGGCGCTTGACGAAAGCGAACGCTTTTGCTTATAATCTCTAATGATCAAGTAGAAGTTCCGCTTCTCACCTCCAGCTAACGCGAAGAGGTCCAGAAACCAAACGATATAAAGGTGGTTTTGTTGGGCGGAACAAGACCGCTTTTTTTGTGGTCAAAAAGGAGGTTCGATATCAGATACGAAAATAGGGCGCACCGGATTAACGAGGAAATACGTTTTCCGCGTGTCAGATTGGTTGATGAAGAGGGAAACATGGTAGGCATCGTGCCGATCGAAGACGCACAGCAGAAAGCATACGATGCCAACCTCGACTTGGTACTCGTTTCACCTTCGCCGGACAATCCCGTCTGCAAGATCATGGACTACGTTAAGTTTACATTCGAGCAAGATAAGAGGAAACGCGAGGCGAGGCGAAATCAGAAGATCGTCAAAGTCAAGGAAGTTCAGCTGAAGTTGACGACGGAGAAGCATGATTTCGATGTACGTGTGAGAAACGCCAAACGCTTTCTCGAGGCGGGTGACCGAGTCAAAGTTGTGATTCGTTTCCGTGGCAGGGAAATGACCCACATGGAACAGGGATACGACGTGATGGAGGAATTTGCGGAAGCTGTCGCGGATGTCGGTGTTATCGATCGCGCCGCAAGTGCGGAAGGCCGTCACATGATTATGTTTCTCTCACCGCTCAAAGATTAAGAGCACTCGACTCGCATCGAGAGCGGCATATAGATTACAAGGTATTGTACCGGCACGAACGGGCGGTCGTTGCATCGCGTTCTCGTTCAGCCGTATGAGATAGAATGCGCGACGAGCATTTTGCATATGATTTGTCGAGCCGATTGAACAGTAGGAATAGCACATTTTTTAATGAAGGGAGGGCATCATATGCCTAAACAGAAATCACATAGCTCATCGAAGAAGCGATTTAAGAGAACAGGAACCGGAAAATACCTTCGTGCTCAAGCCTTTACGAGCCATATTTTGACAAAGAAATCGCCGAAGAGAAAACGCAATCTTCGCAAGACGACCCTTGCGTCCGCACAGGATGCCAAACGGCTGCGCAAGCTTCTGCCGTATAAGTAAGCGCTGATTTATAGAGAGGAAAGGAGCAGGTAAAATGGCCAGAGTTAGAAGAGGAACGGTGTTGCGCCGTCGCCATAAAAGAGTTTTAAAGCAGGCAAAGGGCTACTTCGGACGCAAGAGCAAGAACTTCAGGGTAGCGAAGCAGGCCGTTATGAAATCAGGTCAGTACGCTTACGAACATCGCCGTTTGAAAAAGCGCGATTTTCGTCGTCTGTGGATCTCTCGCATTAACGCCGCCGCGCGTTTGAACGGTATGAGCTACAGCCGTTTCATGCACGGACTGAGTGTTGCCGGAGTCGGTCTCGACCGCAAAATTCTCGCCGACCTTGCCGTCAATGACAAGGAAGGTTTTGCCGAACTCGTCGAGATCTCCAAAAAAGCGCTCAGCGCGTGATGGTTTGAACGCTTGACTGTTATCGAGAAGGCGGTCGACACCGCCTTTTCTTTATTTTAAGAAAGCATCATCAAGTATCGCCTTGAGGTATTATGATTTTTGCAGGAGGTCGCTCCCATGAGAATCATCGAATCAGCAGATAACACTTTGTTTAAATCGTTCTATCGATTGAAATCACCACACCAATCTAAAAAGGAGAGGCTCGTCATTGTCGAGGGAATACGCCATGTCGCCGATCTCATCGACAATCAAATCGAGCCCGACTATCTCGTCTTCTCGAACGACGAGCGCGGGAAACATGCCATGAACATTCTTGAAGGGGAGACGAGGATTAGTTTGTCAGCTGTGACGAATGACAAGGTCTGTTGGCTCGCCCCGCATCTTTTCGAACGCCTCTCGGAGATGAAGACACATCAGGGCGTGATCGCGATCGTGCGTCCGCCGTCCTTGACGCTTGCGGAGCTGCTCGATGCGCTGGAAGGATCAACGGCTCGACTGCTTCTCTTGGAGGATGTGCAAGACCCCGGCAATGTCGGCACGCTGATAAGGACGGCGGATGCGCTCGGTTTCAACGGCGTGTTGCTGTCGGCTTCGACGGCGACGATCTACAACCCTAAAACGGTCGCCGCTTCGATGGGATCGATCTTCCACATCCCGATCGTCGAGCTGCGAAGCGATGTCTGCCTGATAGCTGACGATTTGAAACGACTGGGATATGTTATGGTGGCTTCCGACATTGAAGGCGACAACCTCGCCTCGGGGCGTCCTCAAGCTCCTAAGCTCGTCCTGATGATGGGCAATGAGGGGAAAGGCTTGTCTGAAGAAGCATTGGCCGTTGCCGATCTTTCGGTCAGAATTCCCATGAGAGGCAAGGCTGAATCGCTCAACGTCGCTTCAGCCGGCGCGATTCTCATGTGGGAGATCGTCCGCGGAGAAAGCAAGTTGGGAGTCTGAGTCGGTGGAGGATCGTCGACGCAGTCTCTTTATAGCTTTCCACGGTAACATATTCCGTTGGAACGACACTATCTAGCGGATGAACATTTTTTGTGCTACAATAACGCGTGGTATTTCCCTGACATTGTTTGAGGAC